>NZ_JAPVLS010000004.1:0-8224 GCF_027158125.1 Streptomyces sp. H39-C1 | reverse complement strand
CCCACCTCGCGGGCCACCCGGGTCACCTGGTCGGCGAACGAGGACAGCTGGTCGACCATCGTGTTGATGGTGTTCTTCAGCTCGAGGATCTCGCCCCGGGCGTCCACGTCGATCTTCTGCGACAGGTCGCCGCGCGCCACCGCCGTCGCGACCTGCGCGATGTTGCGGACCTGGGCGGTCAGGTTCCCCGCCATGCCGTTCACCGAATCGGTCAGATCGCGCCACACACCCGCGACACCGGGCACCTGCGCCTGGCCGCCGAGCCGGCCCTCGGTACCCACATCGCGTGCGACGCGGGTCACCTGGTCGGCGAACGAGGACAGCTGGTCGACCATCGTGTTGATGGTGTTCTTCAGCTCGAGGATCTCGCCCCGGGCGTCCACGTCGATCTTCTGCGACAGGTCACCCCGCGCCACCGCCGTCGTCACCTGGGCGATCTGCCGCACCTGGGACGTCAGGTTGCCCGCCATGAAGTTGACGGAGTCCGTCAGGTCCTTCCAGGTGCCGGCGACGCCGTCCACCCGCGCCTGGCCGCCGAGCCGGCCCTCCGTGCCCACGTCCCGCGCCATCCGGGTCACCTGGGCCGCGAAGGACGACAGCTGGTCGACCATGCGGTTCACGGTGTTCTTGAGCTCCAGCATCTCGCCGGAGACATCCACCGTGACCTTCTGCGACAGATCGCCGTTGGCGACCGCCGTCGTCACCTGCGCGATGTTGCGGACCTGGCCCGTCAGGTTGCGGAAGGCGGTGTTCACCGAGTCGGTGAGGTCCTTCCACGTCCCCGCCGCGCCCGGCACCTGCGCCTGACCGCCCAGCTCGCCCTCGACGCCGACCTCACGCGCCACCCGTGTCACTTCCGCGCCGAAGGAGGACAGCTGGTCCACCATCGTGTTCACGGTGTTCTTGAGCTCCAGCATCTCGCCGGAGACGTCCACCGTGACCTTCTGCGACAGGTCGCCGTTGGCCACCGCCGTCGTCACCTGCGCGATGTCCCGCACCTGTGCGGTGAGGTTGCGGAACGCGGTGTTCACCGAGTCCGTGAGGTCTTTCCACGTCCCCGCCGCCCCCGGCACCTGCGCCTGACCGCCCAGCAGCCCCTCGGCGCCGACCTCGCCCGCCACGCGGGTCACCTCGTCGGCGAACGTCCGCAGCGTCTCGGTCATCGCGTTGATCGTCTCGGCGAGCTGCGCCACCTCGCCGCGCGCCCCGATGGTGATCTTCTGCGACAGGTCGCCGTTGGCGACCGCCGCCGTCACCTGCGCGATGTCCCGCACCTGGGCCGTCAGGTTCCCGGCCATGAGGTTGACGGAGTCCGTCAGGTCCTTCCACACCCCGGCGACGTCCGGCACCTGCGCCTGACCGCCGAGCTCACCCTCCGTACCGACCTCACGGGCGACTCGCGTCACCTCGGAGGCGAACGACGACAGCTGGTCGACCATCGTGTTGACGGTGTTCTTCAGTTCCAGCATCTCGCCGGCCACGTGAACCGTGACCTTCCGGGACAGATCACCCTTGGCGACCGCCGTCGTCACGAGAGCGATGTCACGTACCTGGGCGGTGAGCCGGGACGCCATCGTGTTGACGGAATCCGTCAGGTCCTTCCACGAACCGGACATACCGCGCACCTTGGCCTGGCCGCCGAGCTTGCCCTCGGTGCCGACCTCGCTGGCGACGCGGGTCACCTCGTCGGTGAACGCGGACAACTGGTCCACCAGGCCGTTGACCGTCCGGCCGACCTTGAGGAACTCACCGCGCAGCGGATGCGCGGAACCGTCCGCGCCCTGCGACCGCAGGTCCATCCGCTGTTCCAGATCGCCCTCCGCGACCGCCGACAGCACCCTTCCCACCTCGGAGACCGGCCGGACGAGATCGTCGACCAGCGCGTTGGACGCGTCGATCGCCGCCGCCCACGAGCCCTCGCAGGCACCGGTCTCCAGCCGCTCCGTGAGCTTTCCCTCACGGCCGACCACCCGGCGCACCCGCGCCAGCTCACCCGTCAGATGCTGATTGCGGTCGGCGACCTCGTTGAAGACGGCGGAGATCTCCGCCATCAGCCCGTCTCCCGACACCGTCAACCGCTTGCGGAAGTTGCCGTCCCTCATGGACGCCAACGCCGCCAGAAGTCTGTACAAGGCAGCCGAATCCACCTCGATGGTCCCGTTGGCGCGGGATCGCGCGTTCTTTGCACGCGAAACTGCACCGCGCGTCGATGCGCTGGACTCCACCGTGTCCCTCCCGGAGGGTCGACCAAACTGCTCGTGAACTGCCTCTTAGACATGCCCAGTGTTTCACCATGCCTGCGCATGGCCATAACAGTTCGGCAGCTTCGCATATGACCTGTCGCACGATCGGGGCAGAAACACCCGGAACCAGCGCACACGCCATCAGCAGAGGTAAGTAACCTGGCATCCGGTTGCCCGCCACAGACCGGGCCTACACCTCACGGGGGCCGCCGGTGACGGCGCAGGGAATCGAGAGCGAGACCGACGACAGCGTCCTGGGGCGCACAAGGAGTTCTGTGATCACGGCGCGGGCAGCGGCCACCTTCCAGCCGGTGGGGCGATCGGTCGCCATCGCGCGCGCCTTCGTCCGCGACACTCTGCAGGGCTGGGGCTTCTCCGACATCGTCGATGACGCTGTCGTTCTGACCAGCGAACTCGTCACCAATGCCGTGGTCCACGCCGGCACCTCCGCTGACGTACAGTGCCTGCGCTACGACACAGCGGTACGGGTGGAGGTCGCCGACCGGTACCCCGAGCGTGAGGTTCCCCTCCAGGACGCCGGACTCCAGATCCGCAACCCGGACAGTGAGGGTGGCCGCGGCCTCGTCCTGTGCTCCGCCCTCGCCAGCCGCTGGGGCGTCGAGTACACCCCCGCCGCCAAGCACGTCTGGTTCCAGCTCGACCTGCCGGAGCGCTCCGCGGGCACCCGCGCCGCGAGCCCCGCGCTGCCGACCGCCGCCCTGCCGCTGACCGACGAGCGGGTCCGGGTGGCCGTGATCCAGGTCGACCGGCACGCCGTCGTCACGCGCTGGAACGACGACGCCACGGATCTGTTCGGCCACACCTCCGAGCGGATGATCGGAAAGCCCCTCACCGAACTCACCGCCTGGCCGCAGACCCCCGGCACCGGCATCGGCCTCGCCGAGGCGCTGCTCCTCTCCCGCTGGGAGGGCACCTACGGGATACGGGGCGCCGACGGCCGCGTACAGCCCGTGTACGGCTCCCATCTGCGGGTCCGCGACACCACCGGTGAGCCCTCCACCGTCTGCCTGCTGGTCCGCGCCGACGAGCGGGCCGTCCTGCAGAGCCCCGCGCGCGGCCCCGTCAACTCGGACTCCGCGTCCGGCGACCGCGGAAAGGCCGCGGACGCCTTCGAGGTGTTCATCGGCTCCCCGGCGCCCGACGACCTCGACGGGCTGCTGCAGCGCACCGTGGAGCGCGCCCGCGACATGCTCGACGGCGACGCCGCGTACCTGCTGCTCGCCACCGACGACGAGACGGAGCTGGAGGTACGCGCCTCCACCGGCCTGCCCTCCGCCCGGCAGCGCTTCGCCCGCGTCCCCGTCGAGGCCGGCACCGGCCGCTACGGCAGCGCCAGGATGCCCGCCGTCCACGAGGACCTCAACGCCGTCCCCGGCGCCGTCCCACTGCTCGCCGGCACCGGCATGCGCTCCATCGTCACCGTGCCGCTGAAGGTCGAGGGCCGCCTCACCGGCTCCCTGGGCGTCGCCGCCGAGGCACCGGGCCGCTACTCCAACGAGGAAGCGCTGCGGCTGCAGTTCGCCGCGGACCGCATCGCGCTGGCCGTCGAGAGCGCCCGCCTCACCGAGCTGGAACGGCTGCGCCGCGGCTCGCTGTCCTTCCTCGTCGAGGCCTCCGACCTGCTCGCGGGCACCCTGGAACGCGACCAGACGCTGGCCCTCATGGCCCAGATGACCGTGCCCACCCTGGCCAGTTGGTGCGCCGTTTACACCATCGCCGAACAGTCGGAACCCGAACTCGCCTTCGTGCTGCACGAGGACGAGGACCGGATCGACGGCATCAAGGCCCTGCTGTCGAAGCTCAACCCGCCCGCGCCGGAGCCCACGCCCGGCGCGCGCATCTGGACCGCGCCCTCCGACGCCGCCCACTCCACCGCACTGCGCGCCTCCTTGCGCAGCCTCGGCCTCGGCGAGGCCGGCCGCCCGGCGACCGGACCCGGCACCGCGCTGGCGACCGCCGCCGCGGTCGGCGGCGAGACCGTCGTCCTGCCGCTCGTCGCCCGTAACCGCGTCATCGGCATGCTCACCCTCGGCAAGCCCGCCGACGAACGCTTCCGCCAGGAGATCCTCGAACTCGCCGAGGACCTCTCCCGCCGCGCCGCCCTCGCCCTGGACAACGCCCGGCTGTACAGCGAGCGCACGGCCATCAGCCAGGCTCTCCAGCGCAGTCTGCTGCCGCCGGGCCTGCCGCCCATTCCCGGCGTCGAGGTCGAGGTCATCTACCGGGCGGCCGGCGAAGGCAACGAGGTCGGCGGCGACTTCTACGACCTGTTCCCGATCCGCGACGGCTGCTGGGGCTTCGCCATCGGCGACGTCTGCGGCACCGGCCCCGAGGCCGCGGCCGTCACCGGCCTGGCCCGGCACGCGATCCGGCTCCTCGCCCGCGAGGGCTTCGGCGGGCCGGCCGTCCTGGAGCGCCTCAACGCCGCCATCCTGGACGAGGGCGCCCGCAGCCGCTTCCTGACCCTGCTCTACGGGGAGTTGTGGCCGCAGCCCGACGGAAGCGCCATCCTCAAGGTCGTCTGCGCCGGCCACCCGCTGCCGCTGCGGCTGCGTCCGGACGGCACCGTGGAGTCCGCCGCCGACCCGCAGCCGCTCCTCGGCGTCCTGGAGGACCTGGAGCTCGTCGAACAGACCATCACCCTGGACCCGGGCGACGTCATGCTCTGCGTCACCGACGGCGTGACCGAACGCCGCGAGGGCACCCGCATGCTCGGTGACGACGGCCTCGCCGACGTTCTCGCCACCTGCACCGGCCTCACCGCCGGCGCCGTCGCCGCCCGTATCCAGCGCGCGGTGGAACGCTTCGCCTCCGACGCGCCCTCCGACGACATGGCCATCCTCGCGATGCGCGTCCCCGCCCTGCCCGACAACTGACGGCACGGCAGGAACCCGCGGTGCCCCGGGCGCCGGGGGCCCGGACAACGAAAAGACCCCCCGCCGTCAGGCGGGGGGTCCTTCTGTACTGGGGCCCCCATGCGGAATCGAACCGCAGACCTTCTCCTTACCATGGAGACGCTCTACCGACTGAGCTATAGGGGCTCGGTGTCGACATGGAAAATCTTAACCCATGAAGTGCCGTGCTCGGTAACCCGCCCCGAACCGCCGCCGGACCGGATCAGAGCAGGCCACCGAGGGCGTTGCAGGCGTCGGCGATATGCGTCAACTCCCGCTGGGTGAGACCCGAGTGCACCGGCAGCGACAGCGCCTGCGCCGCGGCCCGCTCGGTCTCCGGCAGCACCTCACGGGACCGGTGCGCCGCGAGCCGGTGCACGGGCGTCGGGACGCTCACGGTCGCCCGTACGCCGCGCCTCGACAGCGCCCTGGCGAAGGCGTCCCGGTCGGGCCGGCCGTTGCCCGGGATCCGCACTGTGTAGTGGTGGTAGACGTGGTGTGCGCCCGGCTCGACGTACGGCACGATGACGCCGGTCAGCGCCGAGTCCAGGAAGCGGGCGTGCGCGCGGCGGCGGGCGATCTCCCCCACGTCCCCCGCCGGCTCCTCCTCCTCGACCAGCGCGATCCCCTGCCGCGCCGCCAGTTCCCCCAGCTCCCGCATCGGGGCCGGGTGGCCGAAGAGGTGCACCGCTATGACGGCCGACGTCCTGGGGGTCAGTGCGGCCTCCACGGAGGCGGGGTCGAGGCAGTACGTGCGCGGGTCGATATCGGCGAACACCGGTGTCGCGCCCACCATCACCACGGCCGCCGCGGACGACTCGGGCGCGAAGGACGGCACGATCACCTCGTCGCCCACACCGATACCGAGAGCTTGCAGGGGCTGTCTGTCCATCATCAGCTGACGCACGTCCCTACCTCCACATGTCGAGGTGCCAAGGTTCCCGCCGGCACATGAACATGGGGTGACGGACAACAAAAAAGCCCCAACCCCCGAGCCGAAGCTCGGGGGTTGGGGCTGAATGATTGTTCGGCGGCGTCCTACTCTCCCACAGGGTCCCCCCTGCAGTACCATCGGCGCTGAAAGGCTTAGCTTCCGGGTTCGGAATGTAACCGGGCGTTTCCCTAACGCTATGACCACCGAAACACTATGAAGTTAACCAACCGGGTATTATCACGGTTCGTTACTTCAGAACTACACAGTGGACGCGAAGCAAAAATAGTTAGACAAGCCCTCGGCCTATTAGTACCAGTCAGCTCCACCCGTTACCGGGCTTCCACATCTGGCCTATCAACCCAGTCGTCTACTGGGAGCCTTAACCCCTCAAAGGGGGTGGGAATACTCATCTCGAAGCAGGCTTCCCGCTTAGATGCTTTCAGCGGTTATCCTTTCCGAACGTAGCCAACCAGCCATGCCCTTGGCAGGACAACTGGCACACCAGAGGTTCGTCCGTCCCGGTCCTCTCGTACTAGGGACAGCCCTTCTCAATATTCCTACGCGCGCAGCGGATAGGGACCGAACTGTCTCACGACGTTCTAAACCCAGCTCGCGTACCGCTTTAATGGGCGAACAGCCCAACCCTTGGGACCGACTCCAGCCCCAGGATGCGACGAGCCGACATCGAGGTGCCAAACCATCCCGTCGATATGGACTCTTGGGGAAGATCAGCCTGTTATCCCCGGGGTACCTTTTATCCGTTGAGCGACGGCGCTTCCACAAGCCACCGCCGGATCACTAGTCCCGACTTTCGTCCCTGCTCGACCCGTCAGTCTCACAGTCAAGCTCCCTTGTGCACTTACACTCAACACCTGATTGCCAACCAGGCTGAGGGAACCTTTGGGCGCCTCCGTTACTCTTTAGGAGGCAACCGCCCCAGTTAAACTACCCACCAGACACTGTCCCTGATCCGGATCACGGACCGAGGTTAGACATCCAGCACGACCAGAGTGGTATTTCAACGACGACTCCACAACAGCTGGCGCTGCCGCTTCAAAGTCTCCCACCTATCCTACACAAGCCGAACCGAACACCAATATCAAGCTATAGTAAAGGTCCCGGGGTCTTTCCGTCCTGCTGCGCGAAACGAGCATCTTTACTCGTAGTGCAATTTCACCGGGCCTATGGTTGAGACAGTCGAGAAGTCGTTACGCCATTCGTGCAGGTCGGAACTTACCCGACAAGGAATTTCGCTACCTTAGGATGGTTATAGTTACCACCGCCGTTTACTGGCGCTTAAGTTCTCAGCTTCGCCACACCGAAATGTGACTAACCGGTCCCCTTAACGTTCCAGCACCGGGCAGGCGTCAGTCCGTATACATCGCCTTACGGCTTCGCACGGACCTGTGTTTTTAGTAAACAGTCGCTTCTCGCTGGTCTCTGCGGCCACCCCCAGCTCAGGGAGCAAGTCCCCTCACCAGTTGTGGCCCCCCTTCTCCCGAAGTTACGGGGGCATTTTGCCGAGTTCCTTAACCATAGTTCACCCGAACGCCTCGGTATTCTCTACCTGACCACCTGAGTCGGTTTAGGGTACGGGCCGCCATGAAACTCGCTAGAGGCTTTTCTCGACAGCATAGGATCATCCACTTCACCACAATCGGCTCGGCATCAGGTCTCAGACTATATGTCGCGCGGATTTGCCTACGCAACGCCCTACACCCTTACCCCGGGACAACCACCGCCCGGGCTGGACTACCTTCCTGCGTCACCCCATCGCTTACCTACTACCACCTTGGACCGGCGGCTCCACCACTCCCCTTTGCCCGAAGGCTCCAGGACGGCTTCACGGCCTTAGCATCAGAGGGTTCGATACTGGGCGTTTCAAAGCGGGTACCGGAATATCAACCGGTTGTCCATCGACTACGCCTGTCGGCCTCGCCTTAGGTCCCGACTTACCCTGGGCAGATCAGCTTGACCCAGGAACCCTTAGTCAATCGGCGCACACGTTTCCCACGTGTGTATCGCTACTCATGCCTGCATTCTCACTCGTGTACCGTCCACGACTGGCTTCCGCCGCCGCTTCACCCGGCACACGACGCTCCCCTACCCATCCCCGCACCCGTTAGGGCTTC
>NZ_JAPVLS010000049.1:0-71773 GCF_027158125.1 Streptomyces sp. H39-C1 | reverse complement strand
GCTTCTTCACCACTTACTGCATCAGCCCGTACTCCCGCTACCTCGCGCGCTGGTGGCGACCGCGGCGCTGGCCCCATGGGGCAGCTGGTGGCCGGTGCTGGCCGCCGTCGTATACGTCCTGACCTCGGGTCTGGCCGTCGCGCGGCCGCTGAAGGGTGCGCTCGACTGGCTGGTCCCGCCGTTCTTCCGGGCGGGCGAATACACCACGATCCTCGCGCTGGCGGCCGTCTCGGACGTGAACGGGGCATTGCCCGCCGCTTTCGGCCTGGTGGCCGCCGTCGCCTACCATCACTACGACACGGTGTACCGCATCCGCGGCGGCACCGGGGCGCCACCGAGGGCCCTGGTACGCGCGACCGGCGGACACGAGGGCAGGGCGCTGGCGGTCACCGCGGCGGCCGCCCTCGCGCACCACACAGGTTTTACCGTCACGCTGACGGTCATCGCCGGGGCGCTGACACTCGTGGTGCTCACCGAGAGCATCCGTTTCTGGGTGTCGTCAGCCGCACCCGCTGTACACGACGAATCAGGAGAACCCGCATGATCGGCCTCGTGCTGGCAGCCGGCGCCGGACGGCGTCTGCGTCCCTACACCGACACCCTGCCCAAGGCTCTGGTGCCGGTCGACCCCGAGGGGGCGGGCACCACCACCGTCCTGGACCTGACCCTGGGCAACTTCGCCGAGGTCGGCCTCACCGACGCGGCGATCGTGATCGGCTACCGCGGCGAAGCCGTCGTCGAGCGCAAGGCCGCCCTGGAGAAGAAGTACGGCGTCAAGCTGTACCTCGTCGACAACGACAAGGCGGAGACCTGGAACAACGCCTACTCGCTGTGGTGCGCCCGGGACATTCTCACGGAGGGTGTGATCCTCGCCAACGGCGACACCGTGCACCCGGTCTCCGTGGAGAAGACCCTGCTGGCCGCCCGCGGCCAGGACCGGCGGATCATCCTCGCCCTCGACACGGTGAAGAAGCTCGCCGACGAGGAGATGAAGGTCATCACCGACCCGGCCAAGGGTGTGCAGCGCATCACCAAGCTGATGGACCCGGCCACCGCGACCGGCGAGTACATCGGCGTGACGCTGATCGAGTCGTCGGCCGCAGCCGACCTGGCCGACGCGCTGAAGACGACCTTCGAGAAGGACCCCGACCTCTACTACGAGGACGGCTACCAGGAGCTCGTCAACCGCGGCTTCACCATCGACACCGCGCCGATCGGCGACGTGGCCTGGGTCGAGATCGACAACCACGACGACCTGAAGAAGGCACGGGGGATCGCGTGCCAGTACTGACCCGGCTGATCCCCTCGCCGGTCGTCGTCGACATCAACGGCGGCGCTCTCGCCGATCTGGCCGGCCTCCTGGCCGACCAGCGGATCTCCAGCTCGGGCAAGCTCGCCGTCGCGGTCAGCGGCGGCTCCGGCCTCAAGCTGCGCGACCGGCTGGCTCCCGAGCTGCCCGGCGCCGACTGGTACCCGGTCGACGGCGGCACCATCGACGCCGCCGTCAAGCTCGCCGACGCCATGCGCGGCAAGCGGTACGACGCGGTCGTCGGCCTGGGCGGCGGCAAGATCATCGACGTCGCGAAGTACGCGGCCGCCCGGGTCGGGCTGCCGATGGTGGCCGTCGCGACGAACCTCTCGCACGACGGCATCTGTTCGCCGGTCTCCACGCTGGACAACGACAACGGGCGCGGCTCCTACGGGGTGCCCACCCCGATAGCGCTGGTCATCGACCTGGACGTGATCCGCGAGGCCCCGGTGCGCTATGTGCGCTCCGGGATCGGCGACGCGATCTCCAACCTCTCCGCCATCGCGGACTGGGAACTGTCGCACCGTGAGACCGGTGAGCCGATAGACGGTCTCGCCGCCGCCATGGCCCGCTCCGCGGGCGAGTCCGTACTGCGGCACCCGGGCGGGGTGGGTGACGACGCGTTCCTCACCACGCTCGCCGAGGGCCTGGTGCTCTCCGGCATCGCCATGTCGATCAGCGGGGACACCCGCCCGTCGTCCGGCGCCTGCCACGAGATCAGCCACGCCTTCGACCTGCTGTACCCGAAGCGCGCCGCCGCGCACGGCGAGCAGGTCGGCCTGGGCGCCGCCTTCGCCATGTACCTGCGCGGGGCGCACGAGGAGTCCGGCCTGATCGCCGAGGTGCTGCGACGCCACGGCCTGCCGGTCACGCCCGGCGAGATCGGCTTCTCCGACGAGGAGTTCGTCAAGGCGGTCGAGTACGCACCGCAGACCCGCCCCGGGCGCTACACGATCCTGGAACACCTCGACCTGTCCGCAGACCAGATCAAGGACGCATACGCCGACTATGCCAAAACCATCAGTAGCTGAACTCCGCCCGGTCGTTCACCCCCCAGGGGTGAAGGACCGGCGGAGCGGCGAGCACTGGGCCGGCCGGCTCTACATGCGTGAGCTCTCGCTGCGCATCGACCGGCACCTGGTGAACACGCGGGTCACCCCCAACCAGGTGACGTACGTGATGACCGTCGCCGCCGTCCTCGCCGCCCCGGCTCTGCTGGTGCCGGGGATCGCCGGTGCCGTGCTCGGTGTGGTGATGGTCCAGCTGTATCTGCTGTTCGACTGTGTCGACGGCGAGCTCGCCCGCTGGAAGAAGCAGTACTCGCTGGGCGGGGTGTACCTGGACCGCGTCGCCGCCTATCTGTGCGACGCCGCCGTGCTGGTCGGCTTCGGTCTGCGTGCCGCCGATCTGTGGGGCTCCGGGCGGATCGACTGGCTGTGGGCGTTCCTCGGCACGCTGGCCGCCCTCGGTGCCGTGCTGATCAAGGCGGAGACCGACCTGGTCGGCGTCGCCCGTCACCAGCACGGGCTGCCGCCGGTCAAGGAGGCGGCCTCCGAGCCGCGTTCGTCCGGTATGGCGCTGGCCCGCAAGGCCGCCGCGGCGCTGAAGTTCCACCGGCTCGTCCTCGGCATCGAGGCGTCGCTGCTGATCCTGGTGCTGGCGATCCTGGACCAGGTCAGGGGCGACCTGTTCTTCTCGCGCCTCGGTGTCGCCGTGCTGGCCGGCATCGCGCTGCTGCAGTCCCTCCTGCACCTGGTCAGCATCCTCGCGTCGAGCAGGCTGAAGTGAGTACGCCGCTGAAGCTCGGCGCGGTGATCATCACCATGGGCAACCGTCCCGTGGAGTTGCGCGACCTGCTGGACTCCGTGGCCAAGCAGGACGGCCCGCCGATCGAGGTCGCGCTGGTCGGCAACGGCTCCCCGCTCCCCGAGCTGGAAGGGTCCGCGCCGCGGCTGCGCACCGTCGAGCTGCCCGAGAACCTGGGCATTCCCGGCGGCCGCAACGTCGGCGTCGAGCTCTTCGGCCCGAACGGCTCCGATGTCGACGTGGTGCTGTTCCTGGACGACGACGGGCTGCTGCCCGGCACCGACACCGGGGAGCTGCTCCGCGACGCCTTCGCGGCCGACCCGGAGCTGGGCATCGTCAGCTTCCGGATCGCGGACCCGGAGACCGGCACCACCCAGCGCCGCCACGTGCCGCGCCTGCGGGCGTCCGACCCGATGCACTCCTCGCGGGTGACCACCTTCCTGGGCGGCGCCAGCGCGGTCCGTACGAAGGTGCTGGCGCAGGTCGGCGGGCTGCCGGACGAGTTCTTCTACGCGCACGAGGAGACGGACCTGGCCTGGCGGGCGCTGGACGCCGGCTGGATGATCGACTACCGGTCGGACATGGTCCTGCACCACCCGCTCACCGAGCCCAGCCGGCACGCGGTCTACCACCGGATGGTGGCCCGCAACCGGGTGTGGCTGGCACGCCGGAACCTGCCCTGGCCCCTGGTGCCCGCCTATCTCGGCACCTGGATCCTGCTGACACTGGCCAGACGTCCTTCCGGTCCCGCACTGCGGGCGTGGATCGGTGGCTTCCGGGAGGGCTGGGCGACGCCCTGCGGCCCCCGGCGCCCCATGAAGTGGCGCACGGTATGGCGGCTGACCCGACTGGGCCGACCCCCGATCATCTGACAAGCTCGAACCTGAGAGCATCGGTCGCAGTCCGGGACCCCCCTACCCCGGACGCGCACCTTGAGGACGAAAGTGTCTACTGTGAGCGGAACAGCGCACGACGGCGCCGTCGCCGTGAGTGTCCCATCGGACTCCCCGGCCGACGACGGGCTGTCGGCTTCCGAGCTGGCGGCGAAGTACGGGCTGTCGGTCAGCGGTGCCCGGCCGGGCCTCGGCGAGTACACCCGGCAGTTGTGGGGCCGGCGGCACTTCATCAACGAGTTCGCGAAGGCGCGGACGCAGGCGCAGTACACCGATGCCCGGCTGGGTCAGCTGTGGCAGGTGATGACGCCGTTGCTGAACGCGGCGGTGTACTACCTGATCTTCGGGCTGTTGCTGGGTACCGACCGCGGTGTGGACAACTTCATCGCGTTCCTGGTGACCGGCATCTTCATCTTCACGTTCACCCAGTCGTCGATCATGAGTGGCGTGAAGGCGGTCTCGGGGAACCTGGGCCTGATCCGGGCCCTGCACTTCCCCCGGGCGTCGATGCCGATCGCGTTCACGCTGATGCAGTTGCAGCAGCTGCTGATGTCGATGCTGGTGCTGTTCTCGATCGTGCTGATGACCGGCGAGGTGCCGACCTGGTCGTGGTTGCTGGCGATTCCGGCGCTGTTCATCCAGTCGATCTTCAATGCCGGCCTGGCGCTGGCGGTGGCCCGGCTGGGCAGCAAGATGACGGACCTCGCGCAGCTGATGCCGTTCATCCTGCGCACGTGGATGTACACCTCCGGCGTGATGTACAGCATCGCCAACTTCACCAAGGACGCACCGTACTTCGTGAAGATCCTGCTGGACATCAATCCGGTGGCCGTCTACATCGACCTGATGCGCTTCGCGCTGATCGACAGCGTGACCGCCGAGCAGATGCCGCCGCACGTGTGGGCGGTCGCGGTGGGCTGGGCTCTCCTGGCGGGTATCGGCGGGTACGTGTATTTCTGGAAGGCTGAGGAGAAGTACGGCCGTGGCTGAGCAGACCGAAACCCGCGTCCCCACCGTGATCGTCGACGCCGTGCACATCGTCTACCGGGTGCACGGCGCGGGGAACAGCAAGGGCAGCGCGACCGCTGCCCTGGGACGCATAATCTCGCGCAAGTCGTCGCCCAACGTCCGGCTGGTCCATGCCGTACGCGGGGTGAGTTTCACTACGTACCGGGGCGAGGCGGTCGGTCTGATCGGGTCGAACGGGTCGGGCAAGTCGACGATGCTGCGGGCGATCGCGGGTCTGCTGCCGCCGGAGAGCGGCCGGGTCTACACCGACGGCCAGCCGTCGCTGCTGGGGGTCAACGCCGCGCTGATGAACGATCTGACCGGCGAGCGGAACGTGATTCTCGGCGGTCTGGCGATGGGGATGTCGCAGGAGGAGATCCGCGAGCGGTACCAGGGAATCGTGGAGTTCTCGGGAATCAACGAGAAGGGCGACTTCATCTCGTTGCCGATGCGGACGTACTCCTCGGGCATGGCGGCCCGGCTGCGGTTCTCGATCGCGGCGGCCAAGAACCATGACGTGCTGATGATCGACGAGGCGCTGGCCACCGGCGACCGCTCCTTCCAGCGCCGCTCCGAGGCCCGCATCCGCGAACTGCGCAAGGAAGCGGGCACGGTCTTCCTGGTCAGCCACAACAACAAGTCGATCCGTGACACCTGTGACCGGGTGCTGTGGCTGGAGAAGGGCGAGCTCCTCATGGACGGCCCGACGGACGACGTGCTGAAGGCCTACGAAGAGGCCAGCAACAAGTAGCCGGCGGACCGGAACAGCGGTCCACGCCGCCGCACCGACGATCGGGCCCCCGCCGGGCAGAACCGGCGGGGGCCCGTCCGGTTCCCGCGTGATCCGCCGCCAGGGCCCGGGCACATCCCGTGCGCCCCTCTCCGGGGACGCCAACCGGCGCTGCCGGGAGCCCGATTGCCGGCGGACGGGGGGAATCCGAACGGAATCCCGCCTGTCGCTCGCGCCCCCGGCGTACGCCGGTGACCTGCCCGACGTAAGCTGTAGCGGTGCTCCGGGGTGGGCGCGGCGTGTCCGAAATGGGAAGATTCTTCCCAGCGGTGTAGAACGGGGAGTGTGGCGGCCATGAAGATCGGGACCATCCAGCTCCACAGCGCGCCGGTCGCGCGTGGGACGGGAAGCCCGCGGTGACCGCCGACGCGCAGTCGCGCGCCGTCCTCGACAAGGCCGCCCGCGAGAACTTCCCCGTCGCACCGTTCTTCGTGCCGAAGGCGTGGCGTGGCGATCTGATGGCCGTCTACGGCTTCGCCCGGCTCGTCGACGACATCGGCGACGGCGATCTGGCCAACGGCGGCCGGGACGACGCCGCCCGGCTCGGCCTTCCGCAGGACGCGGCCGAGGACCGGATCGTCATGCTCGACGCGTTCGAGGCCGATCTGCGGAAGGTGTTCGACGGAACCCCCCGCCATCCGCTGCTCCTGGCACTGCAGCCCACCGTCCGCCGGCACGGGCTGACCCCCGGCCCCTTCGAGGGTCTGATCGAGGCCAACCGCCAGGACCAGCGGGTCCGGCGCTACGACACGTACGAGGATCTGCTCGCCTACTGCGAGCTGTCCGCCAACCCGGTGGGCCGGCTCGTTCTGGGGATCACAGGCACCTCGACACCCGAGCGGAACCGGCTCTCCGACGCCGTCTGCACCGCGCTGCAGATCGTCGAGCACTTGCAGGACGTGGCCGAGGACCTCGGTCGCGACCGTATCTACCTGCCGGCACAGGACATGAAACGCTTCGGAGTCACCGAAGCGGACCTCGCCGCCCCCACCGCTGGCGCACAGGTGCGCGCACTGGTGGCATTCGAAGCGGAACGCGCCCGGGACCTTTTGAATGAAGGCACCCCATTGGTGGGTAGCGTCCGTGGCAGGCTCAGGCTTCTGCTCGCCGGCTTCGTCGGCGGCGGGCGTGCCGCGCTGAAGGCGGTCGAGAGCGCGGGCTACGACGTGCTCCCGGGACCGCCGAAAGCCACCAGACCAAGCCTGCTGCGCGAAGTGGGGTCGACATTGCGAAGAAAGGGGTGAGGCGGACCGTGAACGGTTCTGCCCACACGTCCGGGCCGGTTCTCGCCGCCTACCGTTACTGCGAGAGCGTGACCGGGCACGAGGCCCGCAACTTCGCCTACGGCATCCGCCTGCTGCCCCTCCCCAAGCGGCAGGCCATGTCGGCCCTCTATGCCTTCTCCCGCCGCGTCGACGACATCGGCGACGGCGACCTCGACCCCGCGGTCAAGCAGATCCGGCTCGACGAGACCCGGGCCCTGCTGGCCCGGATCCGCGCGGGTGAGATCCGCGAGGACGACACCGATCCGGTCGCGGTGGCGCTCACCGACGCGTCACGCCGGTTTCCGCTGCCGCTCGGCGGACTCGACGAGCTGATCGACGGCGTGCTGATGGACGTGCACGGCGAGACGTACGAGACCTGGGACGACCTCGCGGCGTACTGCCGCTGCGTCGCGGGCGCCATCGGACGGCTCTCGCTGGGCGTCTTCGGCACGGTCGGCCCCGGCGGACGGGGCACCGGCGACATGGAGCGCGCCGCCGGATACGCCGACACCCTCGGCCTCGCCCTGCAACTCACCAACATCCTGCGGGACGTCCGGGAGGACGCCAGCAACGGCCGGACCTATCTGCCCGCCCAGGACCTCGCCAAGTTCGGCTGCTCGGAGGGGTTCCACACCGACACCCCGCCGCCCGGCTCGGACTTCGCCGGCCTGATCGAGTACGAAGTACGCCGGGCCCGCGCCCTGTTCGCGACCGGCTACCAATTGCTACCTATGCTCGACCGCCGCAGCGGCGCCTGTGTGGCCGCGATGGCGGGTATCTACCGCAGACTGCTGGACCGGATCGCCGCGGATCCCGAGGCGGTGCTGCGCGGCCGGGTATCGCTTCCGGGTCACCAGAAGGCGTACGTCGCCGTACGCGGTCTGGCCGGTCTCGACGCCCGCCGCTCGGCACGGGGGCGCGGGTGACGTTCCTAGCAACCAGTCAGGTCCCCAGCGCGTCAGTGCCGGTGACGGAGCGTCGCGTCGCGTCGGGCGCCAGCGGAAGGGGGGAGTGCCGATGACCGGGTCCGAGGTTTCCGGACGTCCTCCGGAGGCGGCCGCGGTGGTCGTGGGCGGCGGGCTGGCCGGCACCACGGCGGCACTGGCGCTCGCCGACGCCGGGCTCCGGGTGACCCTGATCGAATCACGTCCCCGGCTGGGCGGACTGGCGTTCTCGTTCCAGCGCGGTGAGCTGACCGTCGACAACGGACAGCATGTCTTCCTGCGCTGCTGCACCGCCTACCAGTGGTTCGTCGACCGGATCGCGGCCCGCGACCTGGTCACTCTCCAGGACCGGCTCGACGTGCCCGTCCTGGACGCGGCGAACATGCGGCTGGGCCGGCTGCGCCGTGCCGCGCTGCCCGTACCGCTGCACCTGGCGGCGAGCCTCGCGACGTATCCGCACCTGTCGCTCAGGGAGCGGGCCACGGTCGGCCGCGCCGCGCTGGCGCTGCGCGCCCTGGACCTGGCGGACCCGGCGCTCGACGACACCGACTTCGCCAGCTGGCTGCGGGACCGGGGCCAGTCCCCGCGCACCATCGAGGCGCTGTGGGACCTGGTGGGCGTCGCCACGCTCAACGCCACCGCGGCGAACGCCTCGCTGGGGCTGGCCGCCATGGTCTTCAAGACCGGGCTGCTGTCCGAGGCCGGCGCCGCCGACATCGGCTGGGCGGCCGCGCCGCTCGGCGAGCTGCACGACGACCGGGCCCGCAAGGCCCTGGACGCGGCGGGCGTACGGATCATGCTGCGGTCCCGGGTGACCGGCATCAAGCCGGCCGCCGGGGGCGGCTGGCTGGTCGACGCCGAGACCGGGCCGGGTCGCGGCGAGCAGCTCGACGCCGGCACCGTCGTCATGGCCCTGCCGCAGCGCGAGACCCACGGGCTGCTGCCCGAGGGCGCGCTGGACGACCCGGACGCACTGCTGGGGATCGGCACGGCGCCGATCCTGAACGTGCACGTCGTCTACGACCGCCAGGTGCTGCGACAGCCGTTCTTCGCCGCGCTCGGCAGTCCCGTCCAGTGGGTCTTCGACCGGACCGCGAGCTCGGGGATGACCGGTCCCGGCCAGTACCTGGCCGTCTCGCAGTCCGCCGTCGAGGACGAGATCGATCTGCCGGTCGCGGAACTGCGGGAGCGCTATCTGCCGGAGCTGGAACGCCTGCTGCCCGCGGCCAGGGGCGCCGGTGTGACGGACTTCTTCGTCACCCGGGAGCGCACGGCGACCTTCGCCCCGGCTCCCGGCGTCGGCCGGCTGCGGCCGGGAGCGGCCACCCGCGCCCCCGGTCTGTACCTGGCCGGCGCGTGGACCGACACCGGCTGGCCCGCGACCATGGAGAGCGCCGTGCGCAGCGGACTGCACGCCTCCCGAGAAGCTTTGACCGCACTAGGCCTTCCGTTCGAGAACGATGTTGTGAGGGCCGTATGAGCACAGCCAGTGCAACCAGAGGAGTAAACGTGACCGCTGCCGGCGTCCTTGAGCTGCTGGAGCGCGGCCGCACCCTGTCCACACCGGTGCTCCGCTCGGCCGTGGAACGGCTCGCGCCACCGATGGACACCGTCGCCGCCTACCACTTCGGGTGGATCGACGCGGCCGGCCGGCCGGCCGACGGCGACGGCGGCAAGGCCGTGCGCCCCGCGCTGGCCCTGCTGTCCGCCGAGGCGGCGGGAGTGCCGCCCGAGGTCGGCATCCCCGGCGCGGTCGCCGTCGAGCTGGTGCACAACTTCTCACTGCTGCACGACGACCTGATGGACGGCGACGAGCAGCGCCGGCACCGCGACACCGTATGGAAGGTGCACGGTCCCGCCCAGGCGATCCTGGTCGGTGACGCGCTGTTCGCGCTCGCCAACGAGGTGCTGCTGGAACAGTGCACCGTGGACGCGGGCCGCGCCACCCGGCGGCTCACCGTCGCGACCCGCAAGCTGATCGACGGCCAGGCCCAGGACATCTCCTTCGAGCACCGCGAGCGGGTCACCGTCGAGGAGTGCCTGGAGATGGAGGGCAACAAGACCGGCGCCCTGCTGGCCTGCGCCTCCTCCATCGGCGCGGTGCTCGGCGGCGCGTCGGACTCCGACGCCGACGCGCTGGAGGAGTACGGCTATCACCTCGGGCTGGCCTTCCAGGCGATCGACGATCTGCTCGGGATCTGGGGCGACCCGGCCGCGACCGGCAAGCAGACCTGGAGCGATCTGCGGCAGCGCAAGAAGTCACTGCCCGTGGTCGCCGCGCTGGCGGCGGGCGGCAGCGCCTCGGAACAACTCGGGGAACTGCTCGCGGCAGATGCCAAGAATCCTGAAACAGGTGCGTTCAGTGAGGAAGAGTTCGCCCTGCGGGCGGCGTTGATCGAAGAGGCGGGAGGCCGGGAGTGGACATCCCAGGAAGCCCGCCGGCAATACGCCACTGCAATCGCCGCGCTGGATAAAATGGACATGCCGGACGAAATTCAACGTAAGCTCGTAGGCCTGGCGGATTTTGTGGTGGTTCGCGAGAAATAACGATCTAACGTGGAGCGCAGCACGTCGCCGACCAAGCACGTGTAACGGTCGACGGCAGCCCCAACACCGCAGAAGTCTCAACTGCAAAGGGGAAGCCATGACAGCGACGACCGACGGCAGTCCGGGGGCCCCAGCCCCCCAGGCACCTTCGGCCAGCACCACCTCGGCACCGCACCCCGTACACGTCGGTGGTGCCGAGGCGGCGGCGGAGCGCGCCGCGCAGCGCGCCGCCGCCAACCTCCTGGCAGCCCAGCATCCCGACGGGTGGTGGAAGGGCGACCTCGAGACCAACGTGACGATGGACTCCGAGGATCTGCTGCTCCGTCAGTTCCTGGGTATCCAGGACGAGCGGACCACGCAGGCCGCCGCCCGCTGGATCCGCTCGCTGCAGCGTGACGACGGTTCCTGGCCCACCTTCCACAGCGGGCCGGGGGACCTGTCCGCGACGGTCGAGGCGTATGTCGCGCTGCGGCTGGCGGGCGACACGCCGGAGGCGCCGCACATGGCGAACGCCTCGGCGTGGGTGCGCGAGGCCGGTGGTGTCGTCGGGGCCCGGGTCTTCACCAGGATCTGGCTGGCCCTGTTCGGCTGGTGGCGGTGGGAGGACCTCCCCGAGCTGCCGCCGGAGATCATCTACCTTCCCAAGTGGTTCCCGCTCAACATCTACGCCTTCGGCTGCTGGGCCCGGCAGACCATCGTCCCGCTCACCGTCGTCGCCGCCCACCGGCCGGTCCGGCCGGCGCCCTTCGGGATCAGCGAACTGCACAAGGACCCCGCGCAGCCCAATCCGCCGCGCCCGCCCGCACCGCTCGCCAGCTGGGACGGCCTGTTCCAGCGGCTGGACCGGGCCCTGCACCTGTACCGCAAGGTCGGCGTCCGGCCGCTGCGCCGTACCGCGCTCAAGGCCTGCGCGCGCTGGATCATCGAGCGCCAGGAGGACGACGGCTGCTGGGGCGGGATCCAGCCGCCCGCCGTGTACTCGGTGATCGCCCTGCATCTGCTCGGCTATGAACTCGACCATCCGGTCGTGCGGGCCGGGCTCGACTCGCTGGATCGTTTCGCCGTGTGGCCGGACGAGGACACCCGCATGATCGAGGCCTGTCAGTCCCCGGTCTGGGACACCTGTCTCGCCACCATCGCGCTGGCCGACGCGGGGGTGGCGACCGACCACCCGGCGCTGGTCAAGGCGGTCGACTGGATGCTCGACGAGCAGATCACCAAGCCGGGCGACTGGGCGGTCCAGCGGCCGGGGCTGCAGCCGGGCGGCTGGGCGTTCGAGTTCCACAACGACAACTACCCGGACATCGACGACACCGCCGAGGTCGTGCTGGCCCTGCTGCGGGTCCAGCACCCCGATCCGGGACGGGTCGACGCCGCCGTGGAGAAGGCCGTCCGCTGGAACATCGGCATGCAGTCGAAGAACGGCGCGTGGGGTGCGTTCGACGCCGACAACACCAGCGCGTTCCCCAACCGGCTGCCGTTCTGCGACTTCGGTGAGGTCATCGACCCGCCGTCCGCCGATGTCACCGCGCATGTGGTGGAGATGCTGGCCTCGCTCGGCCTTGAGGACGACACCCACACCCGGCGCGGCATCGACTGGCTGCTGGCCGAACAGGAGGACAGCGGGGCCTGGTTCGGCCGCTGGGGCGTCAACTACATCTACGGCACCGGCTCGGCGGTGCCCGCGCTGGTGGCCGCCGGTCTCCCGGTGAGCCACCCCGCCGTCCGGCGGGCCGTCGGCTGGCTGGAGAGCGTCCAGAACCAGGACGGCGGCTGGGGCGAGGACCTGCGCTCCTACTCCGACCAGGAGTGGATCGGCCGCGGTGTCTCGACCGCCTCGCAGACCGCCTGGGCGCTGCTCGCCCTGCTGTCGGCGGGCGAGCGCGACAGCGACGCGGTGGAGCGCGGGGTGCGCTGGCTCGTCGACACCCAGAAGGCCGACGGATCCTGGGACGAGCCGTACTTCACCGGGACCGGGTTCCCCCGGGACTTCTCGATCAACTACCACCTGTACCGGATGGTCTTCCCGCTCACGGCGCTCGGGCGCTATGCGCGGAGCGAACCGCTCGGAGTCATCGGCAACGTGACGAAGGGGAAGGCGGCCGGATGACGGCTCTGCTGGTCGTCTGCGCTCTCGGCGTCGAACGGTTCGCCCTGCGGGGCGGGGACCGGACCGGCGCCGCGGGGCCCGTCGCCCTGCTGCGTACCGGCATGGGACCGCAGGCCGCCGACCGGGCCGTCACCGAAGCACTGCGCGCCCCGGAGCTGCGGGACGCGGCGGTGCTCGCCACCGGATTCTGCGCCGGGCTCAGCCCCGGCATGCGCCCCGGCGACCTGGTGGTCTCGGACGAGACCCACGGGGCCGGACAACTGGCCGCCGCGCTCGAAGCGGCGGGGCACACCGTTCACACCGGACGCCTGGCCGGGTCCGACCATGTCGTACGGGGCGCGGAACGCTCCGTTCTGCGGTCGACAGGAGCGATCGCGGTCGATATGGAATCCACCGCAATACTCCACGCCGCCCTGGCGCGCGGACCGCGGCCTGTCGCCGCCGTCCGCGTTGTTGTCGACACTCCCGAGCATGAATTGCTCCGTGTCGGCACGCTGCGCACCGGAATTACCGCATTCCGCGTGCTAAGGGCTATTCTTCCTGCCTTTTTCGAATGGCACCGTACTACCGCTGTGCTCTCCTGGAGGTGAGCTAGATGGCTATGCCGCTCCGCCAGTCCATCCGGGTCGGAACGTACCTCATGGAACAGAAGCTCCGACGCCGTGACAAGTTCCCCTTGATCGTGGAACTGGAGCCGCTGTTCGCCTGCAACCTGGCCTGCGAGGGCTGTGGAAAGATCCAGCACCCGGCGGGAGTTCTCAAGCAGCGCATGCCGGTCGCCCAGGCGGTCGGCGCGGTGCTCGAATCCGGTGCCCCGATGGTGTCCATCGCCGGTGGTGAGCCCTTGATGCACCCTCAGATCCACGAGATCGTGCGTCAGTTGGTGGCCAAGCGGAAGTACGTCTTCCTCTGCACCAACGCGCTGCTGATGCGCAAGAAGATGGACAAGTTCACGCCGTCCCCGTACTTCGCCTTCACGGTCCACATCGACGGGCTGAAGGAGCGGCACGACGAGTCGGTCGCCAAGGAGGGTGTCTTCGAGGAAGCGGTCGAGGCGATCAAGGAGGCCAAGAAGCGCGGCTTCCGGGTCACCACCAACTCGACCTTCTTCAACACCGACACCCCGCAGAGCATCATCGAGGTCCTCGACTACCTCAATGACGATCTGAAGGTCGACGAGATGATGATCTCGCCCGCCTACGCCTACGAGAAGGCGCCCGACCAGGAGCACTTCCTCGGCGTCGAGCAGACCAGGGAGCTGTTCAAGAAGTCCTTCGCGAACGGCAACCGCAGGAAGTGGCGGCTCAACCACAGCCCGCTTTTCCTGGACTTCCTGGAAGGCAAGGTGGACTTCCCGTGCACCGCCTGGGGCATCCCCAACTACTCGCTCTTCGGCTGGCAGCGCCCCTGCTACCTGATGAGCGACGGGTATGTGCCGACGTACCGGGAGCTCGTCGAGGAGACCGACTGGGACAAGTACGGCCGCGGCAAGGACCCGCGCTGCTCCAACTGCATGGCGCACTGCGGCTACGAGCCGACCGCCGTACTCGCCACGATGGGCTCCCTCAAGGAGTCGCTCCGCGCCGCCCGTGAGACGGTGGCCGGAAACCGCGGGAAGTGACGAGCGCGATGTCGGGAATCGAGCCGGTAGCGCTCGGCCTGCCCGCCGTACCGTCCCGCCCGCTCTCGGTGCGCCGCCCCTCGCGGCGCATCGAGGTCGGGTCGGTCCCGGTGGGCGGGGACGCCCCGGTGTCGGTCCAGTCGATGACGACGACGGTGACCGCGGACGTGAACGCGACGCTGCAGCAGATCGCGGAGCTGACGGCCGCCGGCTGCCAGATCGTCCGGGTGGCCTGCCCTTCGCAGGACGACGCGGACGCGCTGGCGGCGATCGCGAGGAAGTCGCAGATCCCGGTGATCGCGGACATTCACTTCCAGCCGAAGTACGTCTTCGCGGCGCTCGACGCCGGCTGTGCGGCGGTGCGGGTGAATCCCGGGAACATCCGGCAGTTCGACGACAAGGTCAAGGAGATCGCGAAGGCGGCGGCTTCGGTCGGCACCCCGATCCGGATCGGTGTCAACGCGGGTTCGCTGGACCGCCGGCTGATGGAGAAGTACGGCAAGGCGACTCCTGAGGCGCTGGTGGAGTCGGCGCTGTGGGAGTGCTCGCTGTTCGAGGAGCACGGTTTCCGTGACATCAAGATCTCGGTGAAGCACAACGACCCGGTCGTGATGGTCAACGCCTACCGGCTGCTCGCCGGCAGGTGCGACTACCCGCTGCACCTGGGTGTGACCGAGGCCGGTCCCGCGTTCCAGGGCACCATCAAGTCCGCCGTCGCGTTCGGCGCGCTGCTGTCCGAGGGCATCGGCGACACCATCCGCGTCTCGCTCTCCGCCCCGCCGGTCGAGGAGGTGAAGGTCGGCATCCAGATCCTGGAGTCGCTGAATCTGCGGCAGCGGCGGCTGGAGATCGTGTCCTGTCCGTCGTGCGGGCGGGCGCAGGTCGACGTCTACACGCTCGCGAACCAGGTCTCGGCCGGTCTGGAGGGGATGGAGGTGCCGTTGCGCGTCGCCGTCATGGGGTGCGTCGTCAACGGTCCGGGGGAGGCCCGGGAAGCGGATCTCGGTGTCGCGTCCGGCAACGGCAAGGGCCAGATCTTCGTCAAGGGCGAGGTCATCAAGACCGTGCCGGAGTCGAAGATCGTGGAGACCCTGATCGAAGAGGCGATGAAGATCGCCGAGCAGATGGAATCCGACGGCGCGTTCTCCGGGGTACCGGAAGTCACTGTCGGCTGACCGCAGCAATCCCGGTAGGGGGGAACGAGGTCCATCGTGTCGATACTGGAGAACATCCGGGGCCCGCGCGACCTGAAGGCACTGCCCGAATCCCGACTCGACGAACTCGCCGCCGATATCCGCCACTTCCTCGTGCAGGCGGTGGCGAGAACCGGCGGCCATCTCGGACCCAACCTGGGCGTGGTCGAGCTGACCATCGCCCTGCACCGGGTCTTCGACTCGCCCGCCGACCGTGTCCTGTGGGACACCGGTCACCAGTCCTACGTCCACAAGCTGCTCACCGGGCGGCAGGACTTCTCGAAGCTGCGCGGCAAGGGCGGCCTGTCCGGCTATCCGTCGCGCGCCGAGTCCGAGCACGACGTCATCGAGAACAGCCATGCCTCGACGGTGCTGGGGTGGGCCGACGGCCTCGCCAAGGCCAACCAGGTGCTCGGCAAACAGGACCACGTGGTCGCGGTCATCGGTGACGGCGCGCTGACCGGCGGTATGGCCTGGGAGGCGCTGAACAACATCGCCGCGGCCAAGGACCGGCCGCTGATCATCGTCGTCAACGACAACGAGCGCTCCTACGGGCCGACGATCGGCGGCCTCGCCAACCACCTGGCGACGCTGCGCACCACCGACGGCTACGAGCGCTTCCTCGCCTGGGGCAAGGACCTCCTGCAGCGGACCCCGGTCGTGGGCCAGCCGCTGTACGAGTCCCTGCACGGCGCGAAGAAGGGCTTCAAGGACGCCTTCGCCCCGCAGGGCATGTTCGAGGACCTGGGGCTGAAGTACGTCGGACCGATCGACGGCCACAACATCGCGGCCGTCGAGTCCGCGCTGCGCCGCGCCGCGCGCTTCCACGGACCGGTGCTCGTGCACTGCCTGACCCAGAAGGGCCGCGGTTACGCGGCGGCGGAGCAGGACGAGGCCGACCGCTTCCACACCGTCGGCGCCATGGACCCGCTCACCTGCGAGCCGCTCGCGCCGTCCAACGGCCCCTCGTGGACGTCGGTCTTCGGCGCCGAGATGCTGCGGATCGGCGCGGAGCGCCCGGACGTCGTCGCCATCACCGCCGCCATGCTGCAACCCGTCGGGCTAGGCGCCTTCGCCGCCGCGTTCCCGGACCGGATCTACGACGTCGGTATCGCCGAGCAGCATGCCGCCGTCTCGGCGGCGGGCCTGGCCACCGGCGGGCTGCACCCGGTGGTCGCGGTGTACGCGACGTTCCTGAACCGCGCGTTCGACCAGGTGCTGATGGATGTGGCGCTGCACAAGTGCGGTGTGACGTTCGTGCTGGACCGGGCGGGCGTCACCGGTGTGGACGGCGCTTCGCACAACGGCATGTGGGACATGTCGATCCTCCAGGTCGTGCCCGGGCTGCGGATCGCCGCCCCGCGCGACGCCGACCAGCTGTGCGCCCAGCTGCGCGAGGCCGTCGAGGTCGACGACGCGCCCACCGTCGTCCGGTTCCCCAAGGAGACGGTCGGTGCGGCGGTGCCGTCCCTGGAGCGGATCGGCGGGCTCGACGTCCTGCGCCGCGACCTTCGCCAGGACGTGCTGCTGGTATCGGTCGGCGCCCTCGCCGGCACCTGCCTGGCGGTCGCGGACCTGCTGGACGAACGCGGCCTCGGCGTCACGGTCGTCGACCCCCGCTGGGTCAAACCGGTCGACGCCGCGCTGCCACCGCTCGCCGCCGGGTTCCGCATGGTGGCGGTCGTCGAGGACAACAGCCGTACCGGCGGCGTCGGTTCGGCCGTCGCGCAGGCACTGCGGGACGCGGACGTCGACGTACCGCTGCGCGACTTCGGCATCCCGCAGGACTTCCTGGCCCATGCCAAACGCGGCGAAGTGCTCGCCGACATCGGACTCACCCCGGCCGAGATCGCCGGCCGGATCAGTGCCACACTCGCCCGCCGCAACGGGGCCGGCGACGTGGGCGACGCAATCAAGGAGCTGGCACCCGATGACACCGTCTGAGTCGCAGCCCGTCGGACCACCATCCGTGGCCAAGGGCTTCGACCTCGCGACCCTCCTCGCCGAACGCGGCGGCGAGCGCTACGACCTGCACACCCGGCACCTCAACCACCAACTGCCGCGCATGCTGCACACCATCGGCTTCGACAAGGTCTACGAGCGGGCCGAGGGCGCGCACTTCTGGGACGCCGAGGGCCAGGACTATCTCGACATGCTCGCCGGCTTCGGGGTGATGGGCCTGGGCCGGCACCACCCCGTCGTCCGCAAGGCGCTGCACGACGTCCTGGACGCGGGTCTCGCCGACCTGACCCGCTTCGACTGCCAGCCGCTGCCCGGACTGCTCGCCGAGAAGCTGCTCACCTACAGCCCGCACCTGGACCGGGTGTTCTTCGGCAACAGCGGCACCGAGGCCGTCGAGACCGCGCTGAAGTTCGCCCGCTACGCCACCGGCAGGCCGCGGATCCTGTACTGCTCGCACGCCTTCCACGGGCTGACGACGGGGTCGCTGTCCGTCAACGGCGAGGACGGCTTCCGCGACGGCTTCGCCCCGCTGCTGCCCGACACCGCGATCCCGCTCGGCGATCTGGAGGCGCTGGAACGGGAGTTGAAGCGCGGTGACGTGGCCGCACTGATCGTGGAGCCCATCCAGGGCAAGGGCGTCCATGAGACCCCGCCCGGCTACCTCCGCGCCGCGCAGGAACTGCTGCACAAGCACAAGGCGCTGCTGATCGCCGACGAGGTGCAGACCGGCCTCGGACGGACCGGCGACTTCTACGCCTACCAGCACGAGGCCGGGGTCGAGCCCGATCTGTTGTGCGTCTCCAAGGCGCTGTCGGGCGGCTATGTGCCGGTCAGCGCCACGCTCGGCAAGGACTGGATCTTCAAGAAGGTCTACTCCTCGATGGACCGGGTCCTGGTGCACTCCGCCAGCTTCGGTTCCAACGCCCAGGCGATGGCGGCGGGGTTGGCCACCCTGTCCGTCATGGACGACGAGGGCGTCGTCGCCAACGCCCGGCACACCGGCGACCTGTTGCGCACCCGGCTGGCCGCCCTCGTCGACCGCTACGAGCTGCTGCGCGAGGTGCGCGGGCGCGGGCTGATGATCGGTATCGAGTTCGGCAAGCCGACCTCCCTGGGCCTGCGCAGCCGCTGGGCGATGCTCCAGGCCGCCCGCAAGGGCCTGTTCGCGCAGATGGTGGTGGTGCCGCTGCTGCAGCGGCACCGGATCCTCACTCAGGTCTCGGGCGATCACCTCGAAGTCATTAAGCTGATCCCTCCGCTGATCATCGACGAGTCGGACGTGGACCGCTTCGTCGAGGCGTTCACCGCCGTGATGGACGACGCGCACGGTGGCGGCGGGCTGATGTGGGACTTCGGGCGGACGCTGGTCAAGCAGGCGGTCGCCAATCGGTGAGAACGGGGTGGCGAGTGATGGACACGGCGACGGTGCGGGCGGTCAACGCGTTGACGGCGCGGTGGGCGGGGGTGGCGGTCACGCCGGGAAAGGGCACCGCGTTCAGCGCGGTCGGCGTCTGGCCGTTGCTGGCCTTCCTCGGCGGTGCGGCGGACGGCCCGGCCCGCGCTGAGCTCGAGCAGGCGCTCGGTGTGCCCGCGCACCGCGCCATCGAGCACGGCCGCGCGCTGCTGGAGGCGCTGGGCGCGGCCGACGGCATCGACACGGCACTGGGCGTCTGGACGAAGCGGGAGGTGCCGCTGCGCGAGGACTGGGTGGAGCGCCTTCCGCCCACCGTCGCCGGCCGGCTGACCGGCGACGCGGCCATGGACCGCAAGGAACTCGACGCCTGGGCCGCACGCAACACCGGCGGTCTGATCGAAGAGATGCCCGTCGAACTGGAAGCCTCCACGCTGATGGTGCTCGCGAGCGCGCTGTGCGTGCAGACCAGGTGGCAGCAGCCGTTCACGCCGACCACTCTGCAGCCAAAGCGCGGCCCCTGGGCGGAGCGCAAGGTCGCGGGGCTGTCCAGGTCCTGCTCCGACCTGGCTTTGCTGGGCCTCGCGGCGACCCCGGCCGGAGCGCTCACCGTCCTGGACGTCCAGGGTGCGAACGGCATCGACGTCCGGCTGCTGCTCGGCGAGGAGACTGCCGGGGCCGGTGACGTGCTCCGGGCGGGTACCGAGGTGCTGGCCGGGGCGCACGAGGTGGTACCCGGCGGGCGGCTGGCCGAGGGCATCCCGGGTCCCGGGATCGCGATCCAGAAGATCACCAGCTTCAGCTCCGACCCGCAGCTGTACACGACGACCGCGGCCTTCACCGTCAGCGACGACCACGACCTGCTGCAGCGAGCGGAGTTGTTCGGCCTCGACGCGGCCCGCGACACGAGCCGCGGTCACTTCCCGGGGGTCAGCGAGGTGCCGCTGGCGGTGGCCGGCGCCCGGCAGTCGATCACGGCCTCGTTCAGCGCGGAGGGATTCCAGGCCGCGGCCGTGACCGCCTTCGCCATGACCGCGGGCGCGGCACCGCAGAAGAAGGCGAAGTTCGTGGCCGTGACCTTCGACCGCCCCTTCGGCTTCCTCGCCGTGCACCGCGCCACCGGGCTGGTGCTGGCCGCGGGCTGGGTCACCGACCCGCACGACGCGGTCGTCGACGAGCGGTGGAGCTGGTGACCCGGCGGGCGTGTCTCAGGCGTCCGTGAGGAGCAGCTCGCGCAGTCGCGCGCGCCGCTCCTCCGTACAGCCCAGGCCCTCGGAGAGATAGCGGTCGACGGAGCCCCAGTGCTCGTCGATGGTGTCGAAGGCGGCGGTCAGGTATTCCAGCCGGGCCTCGAAGAGCGGGCTGAGGAGCTTCATGATCTCCGGGTCGATGGCGGAGCCGGTGGCGCCGTCACCGCGCTGGACCTTGTAGCGGCGGTGGGCCGCGTTGCTCTCCAGGTAGTCGGCCTCGATCTCGGCGCGGTCCACGCCGAGGGCGAGCAGGATGATCGCCATCGACGTACCGGCCCGGTCCTTGCCCGCGGCGCAGTGCAGCAGGGCCGGGACGGCGGGCTCCTCGGCGAGCAGTTCCAGCATGCGGCTGTGCTGGGCGGTGCGGTCCAGGATGAGCTGCCGGTAGGCGGTGGTCATCCGCTCGGCGCCCTTGCCGTCGCCGAGGGCGTCGCGCAGCGCGTCCAGGTCGCCGTCGCGCACGGTGTGCCAGAAGTCGGCTCCGTGAGCTGGGTCGCTGAGCGGCATGTTGCTGTTCTGGACGCCTGGCAGATCGACGTCGGGGCCTTCCATCCTGATGTCGTCGGCGTTGCGGAAGTCGAAGATCGTGTGCAGACCGAGGGTGGCCAGGAAGGCCGCGTCCTCGTCGGTGGTGTGCGCGAGGTGACCGCTGCGGAACAGCTTCCCCGGCCGGACCCGGCGACCGTCGGCGGCGCGGAGACCGCCCACGTCACGGAAGTTTCGGACACCGGTCAGTACCGGCTCGGCACAGGTCGCGGTGCCGGTCCCTGCTTCGGTGTCGGTGGCGGGGGTCTGCGGCAGCTGCTGGGTCACCGGCGCTCCTTCGGGTCACGGCTCAGAGCTCGGGGCTGAACCTCAGCCGACGATACGACACCGGCTCCACCGACGTACCGGCCGGTATGTGTCCGCCGCGCCATTGCCTTCGGGTTCCGCCCGCGTAACGATGTTCGGACATGATCGGAAAAGGGGAGTTCTGATGATCGAGACGGGCGGAACCGGGCGGCTGTGGCTGCTCTCGGGTCCCGGCAGCAGCTACGCCGTGCATCTGACCGAGCGCGACGAGCTGCTTCATCTGCACTGGGGCGCCCGCATCCAGCTCGCCGACGCCGAGGCGCTGGCCGCGGAACCGCTCCCTGACGGGAGCTCCTTCGAGTCGGCGCTCGACGGCCACGAGGAGTACCCCGTCGAAGGCGGCCCGCGCTTCGTCCGGCCCGCGCTATCGGTCCGTGACGCCACGGCGCGCGGTACCGAATGGTGCTTCGAGGAGGCCGAGACCGAGGACGACGAGCTGCGGCTGCACTTCCACGACTCCGTCCACCATCTCGACCTGACGCTGCACTACCGGGTCCGCGCGGGATCCGACGTCGTCGAGCGCTGGACCACCGCCACCCATGTGGCCAACGGACACACCGGCGCCGTCGAGCTGCTGCGCGCCGATTCCGCCGCCTGGACCCTGCCGGAACGCGACGGCTGGCGGCTGTCGCACCTGCACGGCCGCTGGGCGGCCGAGACCCGGCTGGCGAGGACCGCACTCACCGCCGGTGAGAAGGTGATCGGCAGCCGGCGCGGCCACACCGGCCACCACCACCTGCCGTGGATCGGCCTCGACGCGGGCGACGCGGGCGAAGAGCAGGGCGAGGTGTGGACCGCCGCGCTGGCCTGGTCCGGCTCCTGGCGCATCGCCGTGCAGCAGCTGCCCGACGGCCGGGTGCAGGCCACCGGCGGCGCCGGGCACGACGACGCGGGACTGGTGCTGCTCGAGCCGGGGGAGTCCTTCACCACCCCGGTCTTCGCCGGGCTCCACACGGACGGCGGCTTCGGCGCCGCGAGCCGCGCCTGGCACGCCTACCAGCTGGCCCATGTGATCCCGGACGCCGGGCAGCCGCGGCCGGTGCTCTACAACTCGTGGGAGGCGACCCGCTTCGACGTCGGCGAGGAGCAGCAGCGCGAACTCGCCCGCCGGGCCGCGGCGATGGGCGTCGAGCTCTTCGTCGTCGACGACGGCTGGTTCGGTGCCAGGACCAGCGACCGCGCCGGACTGGGCGACTGGACCGCCAACCCCGACCGGTTCCCGAACGGGCTCAAGCCGCTCGCCGACGATGTGCACGCCCTCGGCATGCGGTTCGGCATCTGGGTGGAACCGGAGATGGTCAACCCCGACAGCGACCTGTACCGAGCGCATCCGGACTGGGTGCAGCACCACACCGGACGACGGCGCACCGAGTTCCGCAACCAGCTGATCCTCAACCTCGCCCGCGAGGACGTGCGCGAGTACCTGTGGGAGCAGTTGGACGCGCTGCTGCACAGCGCCCCCGTCGACTACGTGAAGTGGGACTTCAACCGGTGCTTCACCGACGCCGGCTGGCCCGGTGAGCCGTACCCGCAGCGGCTGTGGGTCGACCATGTGCAGGGGCTGTACGGGCTGCTCGACCGGCTGCGGGCCGCACACCCCGGCGTCGCCTTCGAATCCTGCTCGGGCGGCGGCGGCCGGGTGGACCTCGGGATCCTGTCCCGTACCGACCAGGTGTGGACCTCGGACAACACCGACCCGCTGGACCGGCTGCCGATCCAGCACGGATTCAGTCAGCTGCACCCCGCCCGGGTGATGGCCGCCTGGGTCACCGACAGCCCCAACAGCATGCTCAACCACCGTGCCAGCAGCCTGCGCTTCCGCTTCGTGAGCGCCATGGCCGGGGTGCTCGGCGTCGGCGGCGACCTGACGGCGTGGAGCGAGGAGGAACTGGCCGAGGCCAAGGACTGGGTCGAGCTCTACAAGGCGATCCGGCCCGTCGTGCAGTACGGCGACCTGTACCGGCTGCGCGCGCCCGGAGACGGCGGGCTCAGCGCCGTGCAGTACGTGCGCGGCGACGAGATCGTCGTCCTCGCCTGGCTGCACTCCCAGTCCTTCGGCGAACCCCAGCCGCCGCTGCGGCTGCGCGGCCTCGACCCGGCGTCCGCCTACCGGGATCCCGCCACCGGAACCGTGCACCGCGGCGCCGTGCTGGCCACCCGCGGACTGCGGACGGGGCTGGTCGGCGACCTGGACGCGGCCGTATTCCGGCTGCGCGGAATATGACCTCGTGTTCTAAATCACGCCACGTCAACCCCCGGTTACGATGGCGTAGGTCACTTCCGGAAGGGGAGTATGGGCTGCCGTGGCTGACGATTCGAAAACAAACAACAGTGGCGCGATCGGGTCGTACACCGCGGTGGGGGACAGCTTCACCGAGGGCGTCGGCGACCCGGGTCCTGACGGCGCTTTCGTCGGCTGGGCCGACCGCCTGGCCGTTCAACTCGCCGATCGGCGCCCCGAACACGACTTCCGCTATGCCAACCTCGCCGTGCGCGGCCGGCTGCTCGACCAGATCGTGGCCGAGCAGGTACCGCGCGCCAGGGAGCTCGCACCGGACCTGGTGACGTTCTGCGCGGGCGGCAACGACATCCTCCGGCCGGGCAGCGACCCGGACGACGTGGCCGAGCGGCTGGAGGCGGCGGTCGCCGACCTCACCTCCTCGGTCGGCACGGTGCTGATCTGCACCGGCTTCGACACCCGTGACGTCCCGGTGCTGCGCCATCTCCGCGGCAAGATCGCGACGTACACGGCGCACGTCCGGTCGATCGCGGACCGCCAGGACTGCCCGGTGCTCGACCTGTGGTCGCTGCGCTCGGTGCAGGACCGGCGGGCGTGGAGCGGCGACCGGCTGCATCTGTCCCCGGAAGGCCACACCCTGGTCGCGCTGCGCGCGGCGCAGGTGCTCGGCCTTCCCGTGTGCGCCGACCCCGAGCAGGCCTGGGAGCCGGAGCCGGTACGGGCTCCGGGCGAGGTACGGCGCGACAACATCCACTGGGCCCGTGAGCACCTGGTGCCGTGGATCGGCCGCCGGTTGCGCGGCGAATCCTCCGGCGACCACGTCGAGCCCAAGCGGCCCGACCTGCTGCCGCTGTAGGCAGCGGGCGGGAGTTGCGGGCCCTCGGCCTCGGCCTGCGGGCCGTCGTCCGTAGGCCGGCCGGCGGCGGCGGTGCGGGGACGGTCAGGGGTGGCGGAGGGCGGGCAAGCAGGGCAGCTCGGCCCAGACCACGCGCCCCTCGCCGTCCTCGGCCGGGCCCACTCCCCAGGACTGCGCCAGGACGCTGACGAGCAGCAGTCCGCGACCGCACTCCTCGTCGACATCGGCGGTGCGGGTGCGCGGCTCGGTCCGCCCGTGCCCCTGGTCGGTGACCTCGACGCGTAGCACCCGGCCCAGCGCCAGCAGTGAACAGGTGATCTTCTCGCTGTCCGTGTGGCGGACGGCGTTGGTGAACAGCTCCGTCACCACCAGTCCCGCGTCGTCGGTGACTTCGAGATCCACACCCCAGTCCCGCAGACGCGCGCGGACGCGGCCGCGCGCATCCGCCACGGAGGCGTTCTGCGCGGGAAGCCGGAAGACGTCATAGCGGCCGGGATGGGTCGGGCCGTCATGACGCGCTACCCGGAGAGCGTCTTGGGAAGCAGCCACTCCGCAACTATGAGGGTCGCGCCGAACACATGGCAAGGTCCGATCTGTAAATTACACAATCGTCTGTACGGTCTGTTCGGTCCACTGACGGCATGGCACACTGCCTACCACCGAGGGAAGTTGGAGGAGGAGGCTCGTGGCGGAAGCACGGCCGGGAGGCGCCCCGACCGTACTGCGGGTGGTGCTCGGCAAACGACTCCAGGACCTGCGGGAGAAGGCGGGCCTCTCCTACGAGCAGGCCGGCCTGGCTCTCGATGTCACTCATGCCACGATCCGCAGGATGGAGAAGGCCGAGGTCGGCCTCAAACTGCCCTACGTCGAGAAGCTGCTGCAGACCTACGGAGTCACGTCTCCCACCGAGGTCAGCGGCTTTCTCGCGCTCACCCGCGAGGCGAACCGGCCCGGCTGGTGGCACCGCTTCCGTGACGTCCTGCCGGAGTGGTTCAGCGCCTTCGTCAGCCTGGAGGGCGAGGCCAGCATCATCCGCGCCTACGAGCCGCACTACGTGCCCGGGCTGCTGCAGACCGAGGAGTACACGCGTGCGGTGCTGTGGGCCGGCCTGCCGCACGCCTCCGTCGACGAGATCGACCGCCTGGTGGCACTGCGCCTGGAGCGCCAGGCGCTGCTCACGCGGGAGAAGGCACCCCTGCTGTGGGTCGTGATGGACGAGACGGTGCTGCGCCGTCCCATCGGCGGCGTGGACGTCATGCGCGCCCAGATCGCGCACCTGGCCGACCTCACCGAGCTCCCCAACGTCCGGCTGCAGGTCATGCCGTTCACGGCCGGCCCGCACTCCGCGATGTACGGGCCCTTCCACATCTTCCGGTTCGAGATCCAGGAACTCCCGGACATCGCCTACACCGAGAGCCTGATCGGCGGCGCGTACTTCGACGAACGCGACGACGTGTCGGCCTTCCTGGAGGCGCTGGACCGGATGTGCGCGCAGGCCGCGCCGGCACAGAGCACCAAGGCCATCCTCGGTGGCATTCGCAAGGAGATCTGACCCATGGGTCGCATATACAACGGCATGCCCGCGAAGGACCTCGGTCACGAGGGCTGGCGGAAGCCGTGGAGCGGCGGCAACGGCGGCAGCTGCGTCGAGGCCAAGAAACTGAACGACGGCCGGGTGGCGCTGCGCCAGTCCACCGACCCCGACGGCCCGGCGCTGATCTACACCGATCTTGAGATCTCCACATTCATCCGGGGCGCGAAGGCCGGCGAAGCGGACTTCCTGCTGTGACTGCCCCGACCGTGCCGAGTAACGCCGCCGTTGTCGCGGCCGAGCGAACAGAACCGAACCGGAGGACGGCGTGACCGATCAGGGATTCCCCGCCGAGAAGATAGACACGGGCCGGCCCCACCCCGCCCGCATGTACGACTTCTACCTCGGGGGCTGGGACAACTACGAGGTCGACCGGGAGGCCGCGCAGCGCGTCATCGACGCCGTCCCCGACATCATCCCCAGCGCCCGCGCGAACCGGGACTTCCTCCGGCGGGCCGTCGGCTTCCTGGTGGACAACGGCATCCGCCAGATCATCGACATCGGCACCGGCATCCCCACCTCGCCGAACACCCATGAGGTCGCGCAGGGTCTCTCCTCCGACGTGCGGGTCGCCTACGTCGACAACGACCCCATCGTCGCGACCCACGCCGGAGCCCGGCTGACCGGTTCGGGGAACACCGGCTTCTTCCTGGGCGACGTGCGCCGGCCGCGCGGCATCCTGGACCACCCGACCATCAGTGAGCTGATCGACTTCGACCAGCCGGTCGCCGTGCTCCTCGTCGCCGTACTGCACTTCATCACCGACGCGGAGGACCCGGCCGCCATCGTCGCCACCCTGCGCGACGCGCTGCCGGACGGCAGCTACCTGGTGCTGTCGCACGCCACGGCCGACTTCCACGGCGGCAGCTTCCCCGAGGTCAGCAAGATCTACAACAAGGCCACCGCGACCATGAACGTGCGGCCGCACAAGGAGATCGAGCCGTTCTTCGACGGCTTCACGCTCCTGGAACCGGGCCTGGTGCAGGTGCCCTTGTGGCGCCCGGACACCCCGCTCCCGGAACCGGCGGAGCTGAGCCGGATCGGCTTCTACGGCGGGGTCGGCCGCAAGGGCTGAGCAGGTACGAGGGTCAGGGCGGGCCGGACACGTGGGGCCGGGTCGGCCGGGATCCGCTCCAGAACGCCGCCCGCGAACGTGTCGTACAGCGGCAGCGACTCCAGATGGACGTAGCCGATGTGGCACTCGCAGACGGCGAGCGGGCACGCCCGCGGCCGCAGCGCCCTGCGGTACGAGCCGTCGTAGAGACTGCCGAGCTCGGCGGGGACGAAGTGACAGCGGCGGACGGTGCCTTCGCCGTCCACCGAGATCACCGACTCGCCGGTGCGGCAGGGCAGCCCCGCGCTGCGGTGCGGATGGCGGCTGTAGGGGAAGAGCGGGTCGATGGCCGTCCACTCGTCCGCCTCGGCGTCGGTGTACGTGTGACCCTCGGCCGCGTTGATCCACAGGTAGACATGCGCGGGGAGATCGGCGCGCAGCCGCCGGGCCTCGACGAGGTGCTCGGGGAGGCCGACGACGCCCACGCTGTGCCGGACCGAGCGGTCCGCCAGATCCCGGCACTTGGCGAGGAACCGGTCGTACGGCGTCTGGCCGGGGTGGTACGTGCACCACAGGGCGAGGGTGCCGGGGTCGGCGTCCTCCAGCCAGTCGGTGCGGCAGCTGAGGTTGGTCTGGATCGCCACCCGCCGGATGTGCGGCAGGTGGCTCAGCTCCGCGAGGGTGCGCCGGTACCAGGAGCGCACCAGGCCCTCGCCCCAGGGCGTGAAGAGCAGCGACAGCCGGTCACCCGTCTGTGCCGTGGCCCAGCCGGCGAAGCGCTCCAGGGCGGCGCGGTCGGCGCGCAACTGCTCGCGGCTGTCGCGGCGCTTGGCGAACGGGCAGTAGGGGCAGTCGTAGTCGCAGCTCGCGAGCGGGCCGCGGTAGAGGATCGACAGATCCATCGGGGTCTGCGAGACATCTGGGTTGTCCGGTTGGGGCTTCATTTCGCGTCGTACTCGGCCATGAGGGCGCGGACGGGGTCCGAGAACAGCGCGGGGCCGACCGCGTCGGAGTGCGCCAGCCCTTCCGCGGACAGCCGCAGCCGCTCGGGGGCGGCCGCACCGTCGAGCCAGCCCGCGGCGGCGAACCGGCCGAGTTCGACGGGGAAGTCCTGCTCGGGGCCGGTGCCGAAACGTGCCCGGTAGTCGTCCACCGGCATGCCTTCGGCCTGGAGCAGCGACTGCAGCAGATGGCGGCGGCGGGGCTCGTCCCCGTTCATCCGCCGGCCGAACTCGGCGACGGCGAACTGCTGGGCGGAACGGGTGGTGTAGTCGTCGATGATCGACCGGATCTCACTCATGCCGACCGCGTAGTCGAACGAGTAGTGCAGTGCGGAGGTGTACGAGCGGGCGCCGCAGCCGAGGCCGATCATGCCGTCGGTCTGGCACGCGTAGTCCTCTCCGCCGGTGGCGGGCGCGCCCCGGCGGCGGAACATCCGCATCGACACCTGCTCGTAGCCCCGGTCGAGGAGGTGGTCACGGCCGAACCGGTACAGGCGCAGCCGCTGCTCGTCCCAGGCCGTCTCCGCGTCGGCCGTTCCCGCGCCGGTGCCGGTGTCCGTGCTGCCGCCGAGGCGGCCGAGGCCGGTCAGCGGGCGTACGTAGAGCGGATAGAGGTACAGCTCCTCGGGCTGCCAGGCGAGCGCGGCGTCCAGGGACCGTTGCCAACTGCGCTCGGTCTGACCGTCGATGCCGTAGATCAGGTCGATGTTGAGGACGGGGATGCGGGCGTCGCGGATCCGGGACAGCGCCGCCTCGACGTCGGCGCGCCGCTGCGGGCGGACCGCCGCGCGCGCCTCGGTGTCATCGAAGCTCTGCACTCCGAGGCTCAGGCGGGTCGTGCCGCGGTCGGCGAGGACCGCCAGCCGGTCGGCGGTCGCCGTGGCCGGCGACGCCTCGACCGACAACGGGATCGCCCGCAGGTCGGCGCCCATGCGCAGTTCGGCGATGTCGCAGAGCCGCTGCAGCTCGCCGGCGTCCAGGAACGTCGGTGTCCCGCCGCCGAAGGCCGCCGCCGCGAAGCGCGGTTCGCCGCCGGCCGCGTCGAGCGCCTCACGGACCGCGCCCGCCTGGCGCTCCAGGGCGTCGAGATAGCGGGTGGTCAACCCCTCGGGGGCGCCGATCCGGGTGAAGAGGTTGCAGAAACCGCACCGCACCTCGCAGAACGGTATGTGGGCGTACAGGGAGAGCGTGCCCACCGGTTCGCCCGCCCACAGGTCACGCAGTGGTGGGCGGTCCTCCAGCTTCCGGTACGCGGTCTTGTGCGGGTAGGCATAGACGTAGCTCTCGTACGGCCGGGTGCCTGTGCCTGTGCCTGTGTCGATGGAGGTCGCGGGGTCGATCGTCGTGGTGCTCATCGCTGTGCCTCGGCCTCAAGGAAGAAGTGGGCGTAGGGGACGGTCCAGACGGCCTCATGGCCGAGCCGGTGGCCGGTGAAGCCGTCGTCGCCGTACGTGGTGCCATGGTCGGAGCAGACGATCGCGAAGCAGCGGCGGCGGCTGCTCGCCGCCGTGAACAGCCGGCCGATGTGCCGGTCCACGTACTCCAGCGCGGCGGCGTGCGTCGCGCGGGAGTCGCCCGCCTCGCGGGTGGCGCCGGGCAGATGGAACCAGTTGGGCTGGTGCAGTGCCGAGACGTTCACGAAGAGGAAGAGCCGCTGCTCGTCGGGCAGCCCGGCGACGACCTCCTCGGCGCGGGCGATCTGCGCCTCGAAGGAGGTGGGGGAGGGCACGCCGAACTCCGGCTCCCAGTGGCTCTCCTGGAACATCCCGGGCAGCACGGAACCCAGTGGCGCCTGTTTGTTGAAGAAGCCGACGCCGCCGATGCACACCGTCCGGTACCCGGCCGCCGCCAGACCCGACACCAGGTCCGGTGTGTCGAACACATAGGTGCCGTCCGCTGTCGTCTCACTGCCGGCGAAGCGGGCCGCGAAGAGCCGCGGATGCGGTCCCGGGGTGGCCGGAGTCGGCAGGAAACCGGCGAAGATGGCCTGGTGGGAGGCGTAGGTGAAGCTACCCGGCGCATGCCGCCGCTCCCAGCCGCCGGTGGGCAGATGGGCGGCGAGATGCGGGATCCGGCCCGCGGCCGCCAGCTCCTGGGCCACGTCGTAGCGCAGCGTGTCCAGGGTGACGAGCAGCAGGTCGTGACTGCCCACGATCTCGTTCATCTCAAGCGGCGGCTGTGGCACGGTGGCGCTCCCTGCGTAGAACGGCGGCCACCTGGGCGGCGTAGGTGTCCTGCTCCTCGGCACCGCTGCCGGGCAGGCCCGTCAGACGCGGCAGCAGGTCGCCGAAGGCGTTGACCTCGCCGACGGCGAAGCGCCGCCAGCCGGTGCCGGGCAGTACGTCGACCCCGACGCAGAGTGTCCCGGGGAAGCAGGCCGCGGCCTGTTCGGCGATGCCCGTCACCGTTTCCCAGCCGAGTCCGGCCGCTTCGGTGGCGGCGCGCGCCGCCGCGAGGTCCCCGCGGGCGCCGCCGAGATGGAGATTGGTCATCGGGGAGCGGCTGGTGCGCACCACCGCGTGGGTCGCCCTGCCGTCCACCACGACGACCCGCAGATCGGCGGCCCTGCCGTGCTGCGCGGCCTTGGGCAGCCAGCGCTCCACCTGCAGACCGTCCCCGGCCAGCGTGTCCACCATGGGGGCGACCTCGCGCTCGTCCTCGTAGCGACGTACGCGCAGCGAGTTGAAGAGCCGTCCGTCGGTGGTCCGCTCCACCGACGTCGTCGCCCTGAGCCGGCCGGGCCCGCCGAACTCGAGGGCGATCACGCCCGACGCGGACGAGCCGTGCGCGGGCTTGACGAAGGCGCGCGGCATGCGCGCCGCGCGCAACTGCTCCCTGAGGTCGTCCCAGCCGTGCACGGGCGCGGTGAGCGCCGGCGGTACCGGAACGCAGGCCGCCAGCAGCCGGGCGTGGCAGCGCCGCTTGTCGAACAGCACGGCGACGTCCTGCGGATCGTCGAGCAGGGTGGCGCCCGCCTCCACCGCGGCCCGCGCCACCTCCCGTACCGCGTCGGTGAACCGCCGGTACCAGACGGCACTGCCCTCGACTCGGGTCGGATCGCCGCCGCCGCGCAGTGCTCGGTCGACCTCGGGGTCCTCGCCGGGGGAGTCCACCCGCACGACCTCGCCCGGCGTGAACCCGTACGCCCCGCGCAGCACATCGCGCCAGGCCACGATCCGGGGCGCGGGGAGCCCAGCGGCCCGCACGGCGTCGGCGAACATCGTCACCCGGCGGTTGCCGGGATTCCCGACGACGGCGAAACGGACTTCGGAGCGGACAGCGGAGCTACTCGGAGACGGCGACATAGCGCCACTCCTCGTCATCGCCCTCATCCTCCGGGCTCTCCTGCTCGGAGAGGTCCACCGTCACCCCGGCGGCGCCCAGTTCACTGCTGACGCGCTCCATGACCGCGTCGCTCAGGTAGTGGTGACTCAGGTCGAGACGGGTCAGATGGGTGAGCGGCTGACCGCCGAGCAGGGCGGCAGCACCTTCGTCGCTGAGCACACCCATCGAGAGATCGAGCGAGGTGAGCTGGGCGACGACCGGGGCGGCGGCCACGGCCGCGGCGATCTCGTCCTGCAGTTCGCTGTTCTGCAGCCCGAGATGGCGCAGGGCCGGGAAGCGGCCGCCGGCCAGCAACGGGGCGAGGTCCGCGACCGTGGAGTCCCCGCCGTACTCCTCGACGCCCAGCCACAACTCCAGGTGTTCCAGGGCGGGGAGCTCGCTCGCGGCCACCGCGCGCACGACGTTTCCCGGCAGCCCGCCGGACTCGAACCGCAGCACGCGCAGCGCGGTGTGCCGCACGGGGGCCAGGACCAGGGCGTCGTCCCCGGTGTTGCCGCCGCGCACGCCCAGCTCCTCCAGGAGCGGGAAGGCCTCCAGCACGGGCGTGATGTCGGCCATCAGAAGCCAGGAGATCTCGCAGGACTCGCCCTCCACATCGGCGAGGAACAGCGCGCGCAGACCGGGCAGCCGGGCCGCGTCGGCGACGATCAGCTCCACCACCGGGCCCAGACTCGTGTAGTCGCCGTCCCACCATGATCCGATCACCAGGGCGGTGACCCGCTCGGTGTCCACCGTGTCCAGGAAGCCGCGCCACAGTTCGGGGAACGCCGCGTCGGCGCCGTAGCCGCATTCCAGCCCCCAGGCGACGCTGTCCGCGGCCGGGAGGCCGGATGCGGCGCCGACCGGATGCGTCAGCGTGTGAACCGGCAGGCCGGCGAAGGTGTCCCTCATTCCGCCACCGCCGTGAAGCGGTGCACGACACCGTCGTTGTTCCAGCTGCGGCCCGGTTCCGACAGGTCGACCTCGACGCCGGCGGGCACCAGCGTGTCGCGCAGGCGTGCGGCGATCGGGTCGCTGAGGAAGTGGTGGTGCAGGTCGAGCCACTGCAGATGGGTGAGCGGCTGGCCTTCCAGCAGCGCGGTCGCACCCTCGTCGGTGAGAACGCCCAGGGACAGGTCGAGGGAGCTGAGCCGGGCCACCACCGGAGCGGCGGCGACCGCGGCGGCGATCTCGTCCTGGATCTCGCTGTTGCGCAGGCCCAGATGGTGCAGCGCGGGGAAGCCGCCGCCGGCCAGGATCGGGGCGAGATCGGCGAGGGTGGCGGTGCCGCTGTACTCCTCGACGCCGAGCCACAGTTCCAGATATTCCAGCGCGGGCAGCTCGCTCGCCGCGATGCCTCGGACGACCTCGGCGGGCAGACCGCCGGCCTCGAACGTCAGGGTGCGCAGGTGCTCGTGCCGCACCGCCGGGAACAGCAGGCCGGTGCCGCCACGGGCGCCGAACTCCCGCAGCTCCGGATAGGCCGCCAGGACGGGAGTGACGTCGGACTGCTCGATCCAGGAGATCTCGGCCTGCTCCTGCTCCAGGTCGCCGATGAACACGGCCTCCAGTGCGGTCAGCTGGTCCTTGGCGTCGACGAGGTCCTCGACGATCCCGGTGGAGTCGTCCTCGTAGGCCTCGCCCCACTGGCCGATGATGATCGCCCGCACCCGGGAAGGATCCACCGTGTCCAGGAACCGGTCCCAGACATCCCCGAACTCCTCGTCGGAGTCGTCGTCGTAGGGATCCGCGGCGAGCCGCCAGGCGACGGTCTCCGGCGCGGGCAGTTCGTCCTTGCTGTCGGGCCCGGGGAAGTCGAAGGCAGGAAGGCCGTGCAACTCCTGCAGATGCTCTACGGCTGACATGACGCTGGTCTCCTGACACGGGCGGGACTGGCCTGACGACTGATCTGGGCAAAGTTCTACCAAGCCGCACTGACAACGCGGACGGCGGGCGTTGTCAGACCGGCCACGTAGCTTCTGGACATCGGCGGCCGCAGGGTGCGGACGGCGGAGGGGAGCGTGCTGTGTACCGGCAGGGGGACGTGTTGATCATGCCGTTGGAGGCGGGGGAACCGCCGCGCGGAGTCGAGGCGTTGGCGCGCCAGCCACGGGACGGACGGGGACGGCTGGTGCTCGCGCTGGGCGAGGTGACCGGTCACGCGCACGCGGTCGTCGGGCCCGGCACCCTGGTCCGCGAGCCCGGTCCGTTCGGTGACGCGTTCCTCCATCTCCCGGACGGCGGGCGGGTGGTGCACGAGGAGCACGCGGCCATACCGCTGCCCAAGGGCTGGTTCCGGGTGGTGCGGCAGCGCGAGTACGCGCCCGGCGCCGTGCGCGTCGTGGCGGACTGAGGTGCGCGGCGGTGCCGCGCGACCGGCGGGGGGAGTTCAAGTGACCGAGGACGAGGGGCGGGGACGGACGGAATGACGACGGCACTGGAGACGGCGGCGCGGTGGCGGGCGATCGCGGCGGAGACCGGGGCGGCGGACCGCGCCGCGGCGGAGGCGGGGATACAGCTCGCGTACTGGCAGGCCGGACTCCCGGCACCGGAGCGCGTGGTGTGGACCGGCTCGCCGCTGGAGGCCGCCGCGACCGCGATGCGGCTGGTGGCTGAGGACGGAACGGGGCGCTGCGTGCGGGACGCGGTGCGCACCCGCCCATGGGCGGCGGAGCGGCAGCGCCGGCATGCGGCGCTCGGACCCGCGGGCTGGGCCGAGCGGTGGGCACTGACGGGCGGCCAGCTGTGGGACTCGACGGCTTCGCTCGCCGACCGGATCCGCGTGGGTGTGGTGGAGGCGCTCAGCGAGGAGCCCGCGGACGCGGCCGCCGTCCGCCTGGTGCTGCTGGACGCGGTGCTCGGCCAGCAGGACGCGGCGTGGCTGGCCGCCTTCGACGAGGAGGCCGGGACGCTCGAAGGCGTCTCGGCGGTGGCCCGCGCCGCCGGCTGGTGGTGGCCGTACGAGCGGGTCGTGGTGATAGCGGAGCGGCCGGTGGAACTGCACCGGGACGAGGCGGGCCGGCTGGACCGGGGCGACGGGCCCGCGCTCGCCTTCCCCGACGGCTTCGCCCTGCACGCCTGGCGCGGTATGCCGGTGCCTGCCGCGTTCCTCGCCGGCCTCGCGGACCTCACCCCGGCCCGGATACGGACCGAGGAGAACGCGGAGCTGCGCCGCGTGATGCTGGAGTACTACGGCTACGACCGCTACCTCGCGGAGTCAGGTGCCAAGCCGGTGGCCCGGGACGAGACCGGGATCCTGTGGCGCATCGAGCTGGACGACGACGAGGCGGTGGTGATGGTCGAGGTGGTCAATTCCACCCCGGAGCCGGACGGCACCCACCGGACGTACTGGCTGCGCGTCCCGCCGCGGACCAGGACCGCCCGGGAGGGCGTCGCCTGGACCTTCGGGCTGGACGCGGACAGCTATCTGCCCGAGCGGCAGACCTGAGCGGGTGAGGAGAGGCCGGGTGATTTGCCTCTCAGACAAAACATTTGCCCGAGAGGCAAGGGATGCTGTTCCATCAAGGGCATGGACACCGATATCGCGTCCGCGGAGACGCTGGTCCTCGCCCCCCGGCTGAAGGAACAGCGCCGCCGTACCGGCCTCACCCTGGAGGCCGCCGCCCGGCGGCTCGAACTCTCCGCCGCGCATCTGTCGCGGATGGAATCCGGGCTCCGGCAGCCGTCGCTTCCCGTACTGCTCGGGCTGGCCCGGCTGTACGGCACGACCGTCTCGGACCTGCTGGGGGAGACGACCGCCGAACCGTTCCCCATCGTACGCGGCGACAGCATGGCACCGGTGCCCGCCGGAGGCTGGACGTACTGGCGGGCCGGCGGCACCGGCCGGGCCATGCAGGCGCTGCGGGTCCATGTACCGCCCGAGGCGCAGGACCGGCTGGTCCGCGTGCACCCCGGTGAGGAGTGGCTCTACGTCACCGGCGGCCGGCTGCGGCTCACCCTCGGGGAGAACACCCATCTGCTGGACACCGGCGACGCGGCGCACTTCGACTCGCTGGTGCCGCACCGCCTCGCCGCCGCCTCCCCCGAAGGGGTCGACCTGCTCTTCCTGCACACCCTCATGCAGAGCGAGGCGGCCGGCCTGTGCGTCACCCCGCAGGACACGCAGGACCCGAAGAGAGCGGATACCCCGAAATGAACGACACCGCCCCCACCGAAGCCACCCCCAGCGGCACTGACGGCACCGGCACCACCCCGGTCCGTGCCGCCGTCACCAACACCGCCACCGGCCGCCCGCGCCACGAACCGCTCGCCCCGGAGCTGCGTACCAGCGAGGGCAGCGAGCGGCGCAAGGAACGGGCCGTGGTCCTGCGCGTTCTGGTCTACGTCGTCGTCGCCCACCTGCTGGCCGGATTCGTCTGGCTGCTGTTCGTACTCGGCGCGCACGGCAACTGAGCCGCACCGTCACCAGCCGCGCTTGGCTCCCGACTCCGTGAGCGTGACGCCGCTGAACTCGGTGATGAAACCGGCGCCGAGGGCCCGGGACGGCGTCTGCGACCCGTGCGGCAGACCGGCGAGCCGGGGCATGATCCGCAGCACCGACTCGACGGTCAGCTCGTAGCTGTTCGGCATCGTCACCGTCGCCTGCGCGCTGCGCCCCTCCGGGTCGCTCGCCCGCGCCCACGCCTCGGAACGCGTTCCGGCCAGCGCTTTCGCGCTGGGTCCGCGCACCAGCGCGCCGACGGCGGCGTGGGCCAGGATCCGCGCCGGTCGCAGCCGCATCACCTTGCTGAAGGCCGCGGCACCGGGCGGCAGCGGCATGTAGGTGGTGATGTTGGGGATGGCCGTCGAGTGGAAGGCGGTACTGACGTCACCCCAGGGGATGGAGGTGACCATCCGCGGTCCCGAGGGGAACGCCGCCCTGGTCCGGCGCCAGCCCATCGGCACCGCGCTGATCGTGCCGTCGATACGGGCCCGCCCACCGTCGGGCAGCCCCTCGATCGCGGTCCTGGCGGTGCCCGGGCTGGCGGTCCCGCCGACCAGGATCGCCAGGTCGAGACGGTTCGCGGCGGGCAGGGCCGCGGCGACGGTGGCGGCCAGGCAGTCGGTCGGCACGACGTCGAAGCCGGCGCCCGGCAGCAGGACGACCTGGGCGGCGCGGGCCTGCCCGTCAAGGGCGTGCAGCTGCTCGAAGACATCGATCTCGCCGGTGATGTCCAGATAGTGCGTGCCGGTCTCGATGCAGGCGAGCGCCATCGGCAGCGCCGTCGCCGAGAACGGCCCCGCGCAGTGGGCGACCGACTCGACGCCCTCCAGCGCCCGCCGCAGCGCGACCGGATCGGAAAGGCCGAAAATGCGGTGCTCGAGACCGAGTTCCGCCGCCAGCGGCGCTACCTTGGCGATGCTGCGGCCGGCCAGTACCACCCGTTCACCACGGGCCGCGGCCCGCCGGGCGATCAGGCGTCCGGTATATCCGGTGGCGCCGTACAGCATCCAGGTCATGGAACACGTCCTTCCTGAGAGCGGTCCGGCGTCCCGCCGCCGGTATTGCAGTGTGTCGTACGTGGCCGGGCATGCGAGGCTTGGCCCGTAACCGAACGAAACCAGGAGGCCCCCATGACTGCCGAGGCATCAGACCAAGAGGCGACCGAGGCGACCGAGGTGCCCGGCGCTGCGGACGCGTCCGCCGCGGCCGAGCCGGCCGAGGACGAGGTCAAGCGCAAGTTCCGTGAAGCCCTGGAGCGGAAGCGCGGAGGCAACCAGAGCGCCGCTGCCGCCGGCGGCGGACCGGACAGCTCGAAGATCCACGGTGCCCACGGGCGAGCCGGCGGACAGCGCGAGTTCCGCCGCAAGAGCGGTGGCTGATCCGTACGACCCGTACCCCTCCTTGCCCACGGCCGCAGGGCGGGCTCGGCTTCCCGAGCCTGCCCCGCGGCCGTCGGGGATGTGCCTGACAGGGATGTCCGGACGATCCCCCTCGTCCTCCGGGGGAAGCAGGCGGGCGGCGTAGGGTCGGGCGGGTGACGACGAATCCATTCTTCAGCCCGAGCCCGCTTCCGTACGAGCTGCCGCCGTTCGCCGAGATCCGCGACGAGCACTATCTCCCGGCGTTCGAGCGAGGTCTCGCGGAGCAGCTGGAAGAGGTCGCGGCGGTGGCGGGCAGCCAGGAGCCGCCCACCTTCGAGAACACCATCGTGGCGCTGGAGCGATCCGGGGCCCTGCTGCGGCGCGTCAGAAACGTGTTCTTCAACCAGTCCTCGGCCGACACCAACCCGGCCGTGCAGGAACTGGAAGCGCAGCTCAACCCGCGGCTCGCCGCGCACAGCGATGCGATCCACCTGGACGCCGGACTGTTCGCCCGCGTCGCGTCGCTCCACGACGACCGCGCCGAACTCGGTCTGGACGCGGAGTCGTTGCGGCTGCTGGAGCGGTATCACACCACCTTCCTGCGGGCCGGCGCCCAGCTCTCCCCCGAGGACCAGCAGCGGCTGCGTGAGCTGAACGCCGAACTCGCCACCGCCGCCACCTCCTTCCAGCAGAACGTCTTCGACGACACCCGCGACGCGGCCCTGGTGCTGGACGGCCCGGAGGAGCTCGCCGGGCTGTCGGAGGACGCCATCTCGACCGCCGCCGAGAACGGCCGGGCCCGCGGGCACGACGGCAAGTACGTCATCAGCCTGAAGAACTTCTCCAACCAGACGGAGCTCGCCTCCCTCGACAACCGCGAGGTCCGCGAGCGGCTCCTGGAGCGCTCGCTGGGCCGCGGCGCCAAGGGCAACGGCAAGCTCGCCGTCCGCATGGCGACGCTCCGCGCCGAACGGGCCGCGCTGCTCGGGTACGACAGCCACGCCGCGTACGTCGTCGCCGACCAGACGGCGCTGACCACCGACGCCGTCACCGGCATGTTGCACCGGCTCGTCCCGCCGGCCGTCGCCATGGCCGAGCGGGAGGCCGCCGCACTGGCCGCGGTGAGCGACACCGGCCCCATCCAGGCCTGGGACTGGGCTTACCGCTCACAGCAGGTGCGCAAGGAGCGGTACGCCTTCGACGCCGCCGTCATGCGCCCCTACTTCGAGGCCGACCGGGTCCTGCACGACGGGGTGTTCTTCGCCGCCTCGCAGGTCTACGGGCTGCGATTCACCGAGCGCACCGACCTCGTCGGCTACCACCCCGACGTCCGGGTCTTCGAGGTGTCCGAGGAGGACGGGACGCCGCTGGGCCTCTACCTCGCCGACCTCTTCGCGCGCGGTTCCAAGCGCGGCGGGGCCTGGATGAACGCGCTGGTCGGCCAGTCGGGACTGTTCGGCACCCGCCCGGTCGTGGTGAACAACCTCAACATCGCCAAGCCCGCCCCCGGTGAGCCGGCGCTCCTGACCTTCGCCGAGGTCAACACGCTCTTCCACGAGTTCGGGCACGCGCTGCACGGGCTGTTCTCCGACGTCCAGTACCCGTTCTTCGCCGGGACCGCGGTCCCCAGGGACTTCGTCGAGTACCCGTCCCAGGTCAACGAGATGTGGGCGCTGCGGCCCGAGGTGCTCGCCAACTACGCCAAGCACCACGAGACCGGCGAGCCGCTGCCGGCCGAGCTCATCGAGCGGATGGCGGAGGCCGACGCGTTCGGCCAGGGCTTCAGGACCGTCGAGTACTTGGGCGCCGCGCTGCTCGACTGGGCCTGGCACACGATCGCGGCCGGCAGCGACCCGGGCGACGCCCAGGCGTTCGAGGCCGAGGCGCTCAAGGCGGCCGGGATCGCCGTCCCCGCGATCCCGCCGCGCTACCGGTCGACGTACTTCTCCCACGTCTTCTCGAACGGCTACAGCGCGGGCTACTACTCCTACATCTGGAGCGAGGTCCTGGACGCGGACACCGTCGACTGGTTCGAGGAGAACGGCGGCATGCGCCGGGCGAACGGTGACGCCTTCCGGCGGGAACTGCTCTCCAAGGGCGGCAGCGTGGACTCCCTCACCACCTACCGCAACTTCCGCGGCCGCGACCCGAAGATCGAGCCGCTGCTGGTGCGCCGGGGGCTGCTGCCCGCCTAGGGCCCGCGGTCGCCGTCAGACGGCCGCTCCCGTCGCCCGCCGGGCGTAGGCGCGTACGTCGGCGTCGGTGTCGTCCGCGGCGGCGGCCAGGGCCGCAAGGACAGGTCCCGGGCCGCCGCCGTGCGGGAGCAGCGCCAGGACGACGGCCTTGCGGACGTCGGCGTGCGGGTCGCGGACGGCGGCCAGCAGGGCGGGCAGCGCGAGCGCGGGATCCGCGGCGCCCAGCGCGGCGGCGGCGCCCCGGCGGACCTGCCAGGCCGGGTCATCGAGGGCGGCCGCCGCCGCCGAGTCCAGCGGCGGCGGGCAGCACGCCCCCGCCAGCGCCTCCAGGGCGGCGGCCCGTACCAGCGGATCCCCGTCCTGGATCAGCCCCTTCAGCGTGGGCAGCGGCCCGTCGGCCGTCCCCGGGCCCTTGGCCACCGCGACCCGCACCTCGCGGGAGGGATCGGCGGCGGCGCGCGCCAGGACGTCGACGGCGTCGACCGACAGCAGGGCGCGGACGGTCTCGATCCGCACCTCGATGTCCGGGTCGTCCAGCGTGCCGCCGAACAGCGCAACGTTGGTCCGCCCGTAGCCGGCGGCGGCGCGCGGCGGCCACCGGTGCGGTGTGCTCACGGGTGCGCTCGGCGGGCATCGGGCTCTCCGGTCTGAGGTTTGCGGGCTGGTCCGGTTTGCGGTCTGGGGTCTGCGGTTCGGTGGCCGTGGCGTCGGTGCGCCGCGTTCCCAGGGACCATACCGAGGGTCGGGTCGAAGTGGTGCTGCCGTTGTGTTGCGCCACCAATCGGCCGGTGTGAACGCCCTTGACCTGCACGTTTGATAGTCGTGGCGGAAGATCTGCCACCGCGCGGCGCAATGAAAACGGGGTGCGGGGGAGGTGGCACGCGGGGCAGGATGCGGCATGAGCTGGCACACGACACACGATCTCGACGCGTTCCTGACGGCCGCGAGCGGCTTCCTGCGGGCACGCGCGGTCGAGAACACCGTACTGATCACCGTCGCCGAAGGGCTGCGGCACCGCGGCCTCGACGCGTACGGGGAGACCCCGCCGCTGTTCGGCTGGTGGCAGGACGCCGGCGGGACCGTCGCCGCCGCCTTCCTGCAGACCTCGCCGATGCCGCCGCTCCTGACCGAGGCGCCGCCGCAGGCCCTCGCGGAACTGGCGGGCGTGTGGGACGGGATGGGGCGCGCGCTGACCGGCATCCGGGGGGAACGGGACACGGCCGTGGCCTTCGCCGATGCCTGGCGGTCCCGTACCGGAGCGGCGGCCGAACTCGACAAGAACCTGCGGCTGTTCCGGCTCGGAGAGCTGGCACCGCCGGAACCCGCCCCGGCCGGCCGCGCCAGAACCGCGGGTACGGGCGACCGGGAGCTGTTGGCGGAGTGGTACGAGGCCTTCGCCGCCGAGATCGAGGAGCAGGGCCTGAACGCCGACACGTTCGTCGACGACCGCCTCAGCCATGGCGGCGTCACGGTGTGGGAGGTCGACGGCGCTCCCGTGGCGATGGCCGGAATCACCCGTCCGCTCGCGGGGATGGTCCGCGTCGTCGCCGTCTACACCCCGCCGGGGCACCGGGGCCGCGGCTACGCGGCCGGGGTGACCGCCGCGGTCAGCGGGGCAGCTCGCGACGCGGGAGTGGACGAGGTGCTGCTCTTCACCGACCTCGCCAACCCCACCAGCAACGCGCTCTACCGGCGGCTCGGCTACCTGCCGGTGCAGGACCATGTCGCGCTGACCTACGGTCCGGTGGTGGAATGACACCTCCGAGCCGAGGCGGCACGCTGTGAACCGGACCGACCGGCTGTACGCCCTGGTCGAGGAGTTGCGCGCGGTCGCACCCCGCCCGCGCAGCGCCCGGTGGCTCGCGGAGCGCTTCGAGGTGAGCAGCCGCACCATCGAACGCGACCTGAGCGCGCTGCAGCAGTCCGGCGTGCCGATCTACGCGGAACCGGGCCGCACCGGCGGATACGTCCTGGACAAGGAGCAGACGCTCCCGCCGCTGACCATCACCCCGGCGGAGGCGACCGCCCTCGCGGTGGGTCTGCACGCGCTGGACGGCACGCCCTTCGCCGGAGCCGCGCGCAGCGCGCTGCAGAAGGTGCTGGCCGTCATGCCCGCCCGGGAGCGCGCCGCGACCGGCGAGTTCGCCGACCGCGTGCACGTACTGGCCCGGGACGAACGGCGCGCCACCGTTCCGCGCGTCCTGCAGGACGCGCTCGCCAGCCGCCGCGTGCTGCGGCTCGCGTACGAGGACCGGGAGGGCGTGGCCAGCGAGCGGCTGGTGGAGCCGCTCGGGTTCCTCGGCGGCGAGCAGTGGTACCTCATCGCCTGGTGCCGGCTGCGTGAGGCGGTGCGCGGGTTCCGGATGGACCGGATCCAGGCGGTGCGGGCGCTGGACGAGACGGCGCCGCCGCGCCGGATCGACCGCACCGAGCTGGATGCGCTGGGCTGGGAGCTGATCGGTCTCGAGGGCTTCGCGGACCTGGTCGACGCTCTTCCCGGCAAGTCCAGTCCGGCGGCACTTCGTCAGCGCAACCTCGTCAACGCACGTCGTAGACGCACGTCGTAAACACCGACAGGACGGTGTCGCCGGCCCCTTCGAAGATGGTGATCACACCGAGAAGGAAGGCACGGACATGACCGTCGACCTGCACACCAGCACCACTGAGACCGCCGGCACCAATGGAACCATCGACACCACCGGCACCGATTTCCGTCAGCTCGGCACCGGACTCTTCGAGGACTGGACGGACGTGTGGAACGGCGACCTCGCCATCGCCGACCGCATCCTCACCCCCGGTTTCCGTATCCACTTCGGCAACGCCATTCCGCAGGCGGACACCGACGCCCTGCGCGGCCCCGGAGGACTCGTCCCGTTCGTCGTCGCCCACCGCGAGGCCAAGCCAGGCTTGGTCTACCGCATGCACGGCGTTCCGCTCGTGGACCTCACCGCCACGGCCGGCGGCGGTCCGGCGGGCCAGGTCTGCTGCCGCTGGAGCGCCACCCGTCCCGATCCGGACGGCGCGGGTGAGATCACGGTGAGCGGCATCGACACTCTGGCCGTTTCCGACGGCCTGATCACCGATGTGTGGTCGGTGAGCGGGAGCCGCCGCTTCGGGACGGACGCCTGACAAGGCAGAATTGGCAGGGTGACATCGACTGACCGCCCACCTGCTGGAGGTGCCGTGACCGGTTCCCGCCTCACCGCACTGCGACCTGCTGCTTTCGGCGCCGATCCGGTCGGCGCGCGACTGGAGCGGATCCTCGCGTCACCCAACTACGCCGACGGCGTCTTCCAGAACCCGGTGGGTGCCCGCTCCACGCCCAGCGGGGGTCTGCTCAAGGCGCTGCCCGGCAACATGCGCAAGGAGGCGCGGGCGCTGCGCAGGCCCGCCGCCCCCGTGCCGGTCCATCCGACGACGCTCGCCGACCTTGCGGCGCCGCCGGCGTCGGGGCTGCGGCTGACCTGGATGGGCCACTCGACGGTGCTGGCGGAGATCGACGGCCGCCGTGTGCTCTTCGACCCGGTGTGGGGTGACCGCTGCTCGCCGTTCGCCTTCGCCGGGCCCAAGCGGGTGCACCCGGTGCCGGTCCCGTTGAAGTCGCTCGGCACGGTGGACGTGGTGGTCATCTCGCACGACCACTACGACCACCTCGACATGCCCACCATCCAGGCGCTGGTCGGCACGGACACCGTCTTCGCCGTTCCGCTCGGCGTCGGCGCCCACCTGGAGCACTGGGGCATCGACCCCAAGCGGCTGCACGAACTGGACTGGAACGAGTCGACCGAGGTGGACGGTCTGACCCTGACCGCGACCCCGGCCCGGCACTTCTGCGGCCGCGGCCTGCGCGGCCGCCAGCAGACCCTGTGGGCGTCCTGGGTGGTGGCGAGCGGTGACCACCGGATCTATCACAGCGGCGACACGGGGTACTTCCCCGGCTTCGCCGAGATCGGCGCGCAGCACGGCCCGTTCGACGCGACGATGATCCAGATCGGCGCCTACAGCGAGTTCTGGCCCGACATCCACATGACGCCCGCGGAAGGCATGCAGGCGCACGTGGACCTGTCCGGCGGCACGCCCCACGGAGCGATGCTGCCCATCCACTGGGGCACGTTCAACCTCGCCCCGCACCCGTGGGCCGACCCCGCCGAGGGCACGCTCGCGGCGGCCAGGGAGCTGGGTGCGAAGATCGCCACCCCGCGTCCCGGCGCGCCGTTCGAGCCCTCGGCCGACCTCCCGGACGACTGGTGGTGGCGCTCGGTCGCCGTACCGCCGGCGGGCGGCTGGCCGCAGTACGCGACTCCGGCCGCCGACGCGGCACCGGACGCCTCGGATGCCGTATCCGAGGCCTCGGACACCGCGACCAATGGTGCTGACGACACGGGCGGTGCCGACGGTGCCGAGGACTACGAGGTGGCGCGTCCCAGGTAGGTGAGCGGCCCCGGGTCCGGTACCGCGATCTCATGGAAGCCCATGCGGTCGTAGAAGTACCGGGCCCGGACGTTCGCCGTGGCCATCCCCAGATGGACCGACCCGACGCCCGCCGCGGCCAGCGCTCCGAGGAACGTCTCCATCAGCGCCCGCCCGTGGCCCGCCCCCTGGTGGCCGGGGAGCAGATCGATGTGCAGATGTGCCGGATACGGCGCCAGCTCCGGCACGAGCATCCGCTCCGGCCGGTGCAGCAGGTCGACCATCGTTCCGTGCGGGGTGGCCGGCACCGGACCGGTGAGCTCCGGGTAGCGGTCCGCCACCTCCGGCAGCCATTCGCTGCGGAACCGTTTCACGAAGGCGGCGGTGTCGGCCGTCCCCAGGATGTAGCCGACCGCGCTGCCCTGCCCGTCGTCGACCACGAAGGTCAGCTCCGGCTCCAGCCGCGCGTACGGGGCCGCGAAGATCGTCCCCAGCAGATCGTGGTCGGGATAGTACGGCCGGGCGTCCTCGCCCTCCTGGCCGGTGCGTACGCAGATGTCGTAGAGCGCGGGCAGGTCCGTGGGGCGGTAGGGCCGGATCATGTGGTCTCCAGGGCGCCGAACGTGAAGGAGAAGGTCACCGGGGCAGCGGTGAGCCAGTACTGCGGCAGGGCCCCGGGCCCGCAGGACCCGCTGCCGATGCCTTGCTGCCCATGGTCCAGATTGAGCCAGATCGTCTCGGACGGCGTGAGGTCGTAGGTGTGCTCGGCCGTGTCGAGCTGCTCCCCGGTCCAGCGCCGCGCGGTGAACCAGAAGTCCGGGTCGCCGGTGATCAGCAGCCCCTGCCCGTCCTCGCGGCGCAGCCGCGCCCAGCGGACATCGGCCCGCGCGCCGTTCTCCTGCGGCCTGACGTAGGGCGTCTGCAGCGCGTCGACGGTGCTCGTGTACCGCCCGATCCGGGACGCGGCCCGGGTGTCGGGATACGCCTCGCCGGGACCGCCGCCGAACCATTCGACGCCGTTGAGGCTGCCGCAGACGCCCAGGCGCAGCCCGATCCGCGGCAGCGGGACGGTCCACTCGCCCTCCGGGGTGACGTCCACGGTGAGCCGCAGCCGATCGTCTGTCGCGGTCCAGGTGAAGACGGTGCGCAGGCCCAGGTCCCCGGCCGCCGGTGCGACCCGGGTGGTGACGGTCAGTGCGTCGGCGCCGATGGTGACCCCGTCGAGCCGGTGTCGCATCCGGTGCAGGCCCGCCTCCCGCCACCGCCGGTCCAGCTGGATGTCGGGGTGCCGGCCGGAACCCGCGTCGTTGTCGGTCGGTGCACGCCACACGTCCAGCCGCGGCGCTCCGGCGATCTGGAAGTGCTCCAGGTACTTGAGCGCGCCGGTGACGGCGTCGAACGTGCCGGGCCCGAGCAGCACGACGCCGCCCTCGGCACGGCGCGGCGCCTTGATGCGTGCGGCTTCTCTATGGGCGGCTTCGGCCGGGGCCGCTGAGGTCGGGGCCTCGGTGGTCGGGACCTCGGTGGTCGGGGTTGTGGGGGCCGCGGGTGCCGCTGCGGCGAACTGGCCCCAGGCCACCTCGTGCCCGGCCGGTGCCCAGCCGGTGTCGTCGGCCAGCGCCGCCCGCACCGTCCACCAGGCTTCACCTTCACCTGCCGGTGAGCCGGACCCGCCGCCGGGTGCCCGGGGCAGCTTCAGCTCCGCAGTCGCGCCGGGTGCGAGCACCGGGACCTCCAGATCACCGGAGTCGACTGCCTCGCCCTCCACCTCGTACGTCCACCGGAAGGACAGCGACGACAGATCGGCGAAGTCGTACCCGTTGGTGATCCGGACGATGCCGGCCGCGCCGTCCCCGTCGATCCTGACCGGCTCGATGACCTTCTTGTACTCGATCAGACCGGGAGAGGGAGTGCGGTCGGGGAACACCAGCCCGTCGCAGACGAAGTTGCCGTCGTGCAGTTCCTCGCCGAAGTCGCCGCCGTAGGCGAAGAACTCCACACCGGAGCGGGTGCGCTGCCGCAGCCCGTGGTCGATCCACTCCCAGACGAATCCGCCCTGGCAGCGCTCGTGCGCCTCGAAGAGCCGCTGGTACTCGCTCAGCCCGCCGGGACCGTTGCCCATGGCGTGCGCGTACTCGCACAGAAGGAACGGCAGGGCGCGGCGCTTCGCATCCAACTGGGCATCAGGAAGGGGGAGTTCGGTGCGGCGCCCGATGAGTTCGACTTCGGCGTGGTCGGCGTACATCCGTGAGTACACATCGGTGTCCGCGCAGGACGGATCGCCCTCGTAGTGGATCGGACGGTCCGGATCGCGGTCGCGGATCCACGACGCCATCGCCGACAGACCGCGACCGGTCCCGCACTCGTTGCCCAGCGACCACATCACGACGGACGGATGGTTCTTGTCGCGCTCGACCATGCGCGCGGCCCGGTCCAGCAGCGCGGGCGTCCAGCGCTCGTCGTCGACCGGATTGCCGCGCCAGCCGATCACTTCGAAGCCGTGGGTCTCCAGATCGCACTCGTCGACGATCCACATCCCCAACTCGTCGCAGAGGTCCAGAAAAGCCGGATGCGGCGGGTAGTGGCTGGTGCGGACGGCGTTGATGTTGTGCCGCTTCATCAGCACCAGGTCCTGCCGCATCGTCTCCAGATCCAGCACCCGGCCGTGGTCGGGGTGGAACTCGTGCCGGTTGACGCCCCGCAGGAGGATCCGGCGGCCGTTGACCTTGAACACCCCGTCCTCGACGGCCACCGTCCGGAAGCCGATCCTGAGCGGGATCCGCTCGCCCTCCGTGGCCAGTTCGGCGTCGTACAGGCGCGGTATCTCGGCGGACCACGGCTCGACGGGCACGGTCGCGTTCTCCCCGGTCGCCAGATCCAGGCCGAGCTCCGGGACGCTGACGCTGCCGCCGGGCTCGCAGTCGACGCGCAGCGTTCCGGTGCCGGTGGTGTGGTCGTAGTCGGCATGCACGAAGAAGTCCGCGACCGATCCCTCCGGCCGCTCGATCAGCGTCACCTCCCGGAAGATCCCCGGGAGCCACCACATGTCCTGGTCCTCCAGATAACTGCCGGACGACCACTGGTGGACGCGCACCGCCAGTACGTTCCCGCGCGGTCGCAGCAGCTCCCCGACCTCGAACTCCACCGGCAGCCGGCTGCCCTTGAACGTGCCCAGCTCCGCACCGTTGAGCCACACCCGCGCGCACGACTCCACACCGTCGAAGCGCAGCAGCGCCGCCCCGCCCGGCCAGTCGTCCGGCAGATCGAAGGAGCGTCGGTGGTCGCCCGTCGGGTTCTCGGTCGGAACCCGCGGCGGATCGACGGGGAACGGGTACACCACGTTCGTGTACGCGGGCGAACCCTGTCCCTGCAGCGGCCAGTGCGCGGGCACCGGCAGCAGATCCCAGCGGGTGGCGTCGAACTCCGGCCGGGCGAAGTCGTCACCGTGCGCGTCGGCGGTCCCCGACAGCCGGAACCGCCACGCCCCGTTCAGACTCACGTACCGCGCGTCCGACGTACTCCACCAGGCCCGCGGCGGCAACGCGCCGCTGCCGGGGGAGGGGTCCTCGTAGTAGGGGACAGCCGCGGGACGCAGCGCCTCGTGCATGGGAGTTGCTCCTCACCTGGACGACACCGGACTTCGACATTATCGACATCAATGACAACGGACATGCACGACCCGGGGCATGGACCCCCGCGCCGACCGGCATGGCCCCCGCCGACCGCCGACCGCCGACCGCCGACCGCCGACCGCCGACCGCCGAACCGAGGGCACAGGGCCAGCCTGCCCCCTCGGTCGGCGGCAGCGGAACCCGATGGTGAAATCGGCGGGCCGGGCGGCCGAGCCGGACGGGGTGGGATGGACGGGGTGGGGTGGATGGCGGGTCAGACCGTGAGCGCCGTTCCGTCGGGGAACGAGACACGTACGCCGTCGCCGCCGTCACCCTCGAGGACGGTCACGGCGACCGCTTCGCGCAGCGCCCGCGGATGGACCGTGTCGCCCGACAGCGCGACGAGGGTGACGTGGACGCTGCTCCCGCCGGGGTGCGGTCGGGAGCTCAGGCACGGGGCGGCCGAGTGCGGGCCGAACGCGTTCGCCTCCACCTCACGGTGCACCGCGGCGGACCCGTCGCCGTCCTCGTCCCAGCCGTACAGACCGACCAGCGCGCTGGAGAGGCCGTCCGCGGTACGGGCACACGCCCACCCCCGGCCGCTCTCGCCCCGTGGCGGCTCGGTCCCCGCGACCGCGTAACCGCCCTCCCGGACCGTCACCCCGGCCGGGGCTTCGACGCGGTGCACGCGCACTTCCCACGGCCCGTGCAGAACGCTCGTCGTCTCGATCCGGTACTCCGCGGTACCCGGGTCCGTTCCGGGATCGTGGGCGGCAGAACCGGTTCCGGACCCGGTTCCGGACCCGCCGTCGGCCGGGGCGCCGTCGCCCGCCGGGAAAGTGACGGTGTGCCAGGAGGACGCGGTCCGGCCCGCCGCCGTCAGCGGGTGGATCCGTCCCCGGTGGGAGGGCGTGCCGTCGGGGGAGACCAGCGCGAGGTGGCTGTCGACACGGTGCCGCCAGGCGTGCGGGGCGGCGTTCGGCGCGGTGTGCGTGGTGTAGCCGAGCTGGGCGTAGTGCGGGTCGTCCGCGCCGCCGGACGGTTCGAAGCCGTAGTGGTCGCTGCCGTGGTTGACCAGCCGGACGATCCCGTCGTGCTTCGTGCCGTGCAGCAGCCAGCCGGGTGCGGGCAGCGCCGTGTACTGGTCGGCCTCCTCGACCGGGAGCGCGAGCTCCCGCTCGGTCCACACGGGGTGGTCGGCGGGCAGCAGCAGTCCTAGGAAGCCCTTGCTCGCCCAGTACGGGGACCCGGGGCCCGAGTACCCCTGCGTGCTGGGAAGGAACGGCTCGTGCCAGCCGAGCGACAGCAGCCCGCGCTCGTCGGGCACCCCGCGCTCCACGAAGTGCCGCAGCACCCCGGAGGCGAGCCGCCGCGTCACCCCCGGCTCCAGCGGGGTCGCGTCGGTGAGCGCCCCCATCCACACCGGGGCGACGGAGGCGAATCGGTACGTCAGCGAACGTCCCTGGTGGACCGGGGCGCCGTCGCCGCTGAAGAAGTGCGGGTAGGTCGCCAGGAACTGGGACAGCCGTTCCTTGTAGACCTTGGCGCGCCCGCCGTCCGGTTCACCCGCGATCCGCGCCCACAGCAGTGGGTACAGATGCATCGCCCAGCCGATGTAGTAGTCGAAGTTGCGGCCGTCCCCGTCGCTGTACCAGCCGTCGCCGACGTACCAGTCCTCGATACGGTCCAGCCCGCCGTCGATGTCGGACTGGCTGAACGGCGCGCCGACGGAAGCCAGGAACTGCTCGGACACCACCTGGAAGAGCCGCCAGTTGTTGTCGTGGGTGCGGCGCCCGACGAAACCGGAGAACCAGTCGACGACCCGCGCCTGGACCCGTTCGTCGAGCCGGTCCCATATCCACGGCCGCGTCTCGTGCAGCGCGATCGCCACCGACGCCGCCTCGACCATCTGCTGCGAGCAGTCGGTCAGCGCGGGCCAGGTCTCACCGCTGTCCGGATCGGTACCGGCCGTGAGCCCGGCGGCGTACCGCTCGATGAGCCGCGTATCCACCTCCCCGCCGGCCCCCGCGATCCGGAACGCGGCCAGCAGGAAGGAGCGCGCATAGCCCTCCAGCCCGTCGGACACCACCCCCGACCAGCTGTTGCGGCCGGGCAGCCGGTACTGCGCGAAGCCGGGGGAGGCGTACGGCACCAGCCCGTCGAGCATCCGGTCCGCCACCGCCTCCCAGTGCGCGCGGGTCCAGCCGGTGCGAGGTGAACGCACGCGGTCGGTGGGGGGCAGCGTGAGGAACGGGGGCAAGGTCACATCAGCTCCGAGGTGAGGTGTTGACCGAGATAGTAAGCGGTTACTAGGTTGAGGCCAACCCTATTCACCGACTGCGGATCGCGGTCGGAAAGTGGGTCTGTCCTTCGTCTGTCCTTCCGTTCTCGCTCCTCCCGTCGCTCCCGTTCCTGCCCGGCTCGCGCGGGGCGCCTTCCGAAGGGACCGCCCATGACCAGTTCCCAGCCGCCGGGCGGTCCGGCCTGCGGCGCGCATCCCGCGAACGCCCCGGCTCCCGCCATGCATCCTGCAAGCGCCCCGGGCGCCGGCGCCCCGCATCCCGCAAACGCTCCTACGCTGCCCCAGCGGCCGGACGACGACCTCCGCATCGGCGTCATCGGACTGGGCCTGCGCGGCAGCCTCGCCGAAACCGCGCACCGGCCCGGGGCGGGAGCGCGCGTCATCGCCGTCGCCGACCTCGACCCCGCCGTCCGCGCCGAGGCGGCAACCCGCTTCCCGGGCGCGGCCGTGACCGACGACTACCGTGCGATCCTCGGCTCCGCCGACATCGACGCGGTCCTCGTCCTCACGCCCGACCACACCCACGCCGACCTCGCCTGCGAGGCGCTGCGCGCCGGCAAGCCCGTCCTCGTCGAGAAGCCGCTGGACATCACCGTCGAGCGCTGCGACGCGATCCTGCGCACGGCGTACGAGACCGGCACCCGTCTCTATGTCGGCCACAACATGCGGCACATGCCCGTCGTCCGGCTCATGCGCGACCTCATCACCCGCGGGGACATCGGCGAGGTCAAGACCGTCTGGGTACGGCACTTCGTCGGTCACGGCGGCGACTTCTACTTCAAGGACTGGCACGCCGAGCGCCGGTACACCACCGGTCTGCTGCTGCAGAAGGCCGCGCACGACCTCGACGTCCTGCACTGGCTCGCCGGCGGGTACACCCGCCAGGTCCAGGCGCTCGGCGACCTCATGGTCTACGGCGCGCCGGACGCCGACCGCCGCGCCCCTGGCGAGCCCAAGGCCGCCGGCTGGCTCGACGACGACAACTGGCCGCCGCGCTCCCAGCGGGATCTCAACCCCGTGATCGACGTCGAGGACGTCTCGCTCGTCAATCTGCGCCTCGACAACGGCGTCCTCGCCGCCTACCAGCAGTGCCACTTCACCCCCGACTACTGGCGCAACTACACCGTCATCGGCGATGCCGGCCGTCTGGAGAACTTCGGCGACGGGCCCGGAGCGGTGGTCAAGGTCTGGAACGCGCGCCGCTCCGGGCACCGCCCGGAGGCCGACGCCGTCCACCCCGTCCCGGATCTCCAGGACGACGCCTTCCACGGCGGCGCCGACCCGCTCCTCATCGACGAATTCCTGCGCTTCGCGCGCGACGGCGGACCCACCGACACCTCACCCGTCGCGGCCCGTATGGCGGTCGCCGCCGGAGCCCAGGCCACCGCCTCGCTCCGCGACGGCGGCACCCCGCGCACCGTCCCGCCGCTCGACGCCGCCCTGGCCGCGTACTTCGCCGCGCACCAGTCCCGTCCATACCGGCCCGGTCCAGGCCAGCCCCCGAGCACCAACTCCCATGCGGTGCTTGACGATTGATGTCGGCCGCTGGGATCATCCCCCACCGGGAACCAGGGGTACTGGATCGGTCACGGTGGGTATAGGGGCAACGGGTATGCGGATGAACGGACTTACGGGCGTGGGATTTGTTGCCGCCGAACCGATTCCGGGCCTCAAGGGGCCATGGGCCTTCGTTCTCATCGCGGTGGTCGTCATCATCATCGCCGTGATCGCGGTGCTGCCCCTGATCATCGACGTCCGCCGGGCCACCGCGTGGCGCCAGCAGCTCACCGACGAGCTGATTGGCCAGGCGGCCACGAGCAGCGACGTCCGTGAACTGCTGCGCGACCTGCGCGAACCGCGCGGGGTGCGCGGTCTGACCCGCAGCATCATCGCCGTACTGATCCTCGCCCTCGTCAGCTTCGCCCTGGCGGTCGCGATGCTCTCCTCGGGCGGCGACTCCGGCGACCTGCGCAAGACCATCGTCACGTCGCTGATGACGGTGCTCGCCACCGTCGCAGGCTTCTACTTCGGCTCGCTCGGCGCCCAGAACAGCGCCGACGACGCCGTCCGCCGCGCGAACCGCACGCGAGCCCGGCCCGCGGACCCGGCCGGCCCGCAGACCGGCGACGACGTCCGCCCGCCCGCCCCGGAGCCGCCGGTCGCGCCCGCTCCGCCTGGCGCACCCGATCCGAAGGTGCTGACGGAGCCGGGAGGTACGCCGGTCCCGGCCCCACGGGAAACACCCTGAGCAGGTGTCTCCGCCACCGTCATCGTCACCGCCGCCGCCCCCGCATCCACGGTGGGAGGGCCGGGCAGGTGTTGGTGCAGGTGATGGTGCCGGGCATCAGTAGTCCGCCGTCGTCCTCGTCATTGCTGCCACCGGCGAAGTCCAGCTCACCCGACCCACGGCCAGTGCGCGTCTCGTCGGGAACGCCTCGGGTGTTGCAGCCGTCCCGGCAGCGGCCGCATGGCCCGGAACATACCGACGCAAACAGAAAGTCTCCGCCCTATACGGTCTGATTACGGCGCGTCGGTGCCCGCCTGGTTCGCCTTCACCCAATCGGCGTGGTCCTGCCAGGCATACAGATCGGTGCCCTTGAGCACCACGTTGTAGGCCCCGCACGCCGCGGTCCCCTCCTTGTCCGTGCCCTTCGGGAACCAGTCGGCCCTGAGGTGCGCCCGCCCGCTGCCCGCGCCTTGCTTGCAGCCCGCCGGCAGCTTCCCGTCGGCGAGCGTCGCCTTCAGCAGCCGGTCGCCGCCCGTGGTCGACATCCGGTACTTCACGGCCGTCGCCTCGTCCGGCAGCCAGCGCGGAACCGAGTCCCGGGACTTCTTGGCCTCGCTGCCCGAGGAGTACTCGGCCTCCGCCAGGTGGCGCCCCTGGTACCAGTCCACAACCTGCGGCATGGTGAGCGCCGCCGCCACGAGGAGGCCGAGGCCGCCGACGGCGAGTCCGAGGACGACGGGCTTCTTGGTGGCCATGCGGCGGGGTCCTTCCCTGGGTGACGCCCTGGGTATCGGGCTCTTCCTGCCCATCCTGGCGGCCGCGAACCGCCAACGGATCGCCCGCGAGAAGGGTTGGAACCCCCCTCTTGAGACTGACGGTCGTCAGCCACGAGAGGTACACCTTGGTCAGGCGGCGAACGCAGAAGCGACCCGGTGCGGAAGCCCGCACCGGGTCGCAGCCAGGGGCCGAATACAGATCACAGCAGTTCAGAGACCTGCGAAGGCCGATCGGAGATCGGCCGGACGCCTGTCCGATATCTCTAGGACATTCGTCAGAGCTTGCGCCACCGCGCCATGGCGAACGAGAACGCGCCGAAGAGGGCGAGCCCCACCGCGATGGCCACCAGGAGCCAGGGCCCGGCCGGCGTCTCCCGGAAGGACCGCAGCGTGTCGTCGAGCCCCTTGGCCTGGTCCGGGTCGTACTTCACGGCCGCCGCCACGGCGAACCCGCCGGCCGTCGCGAAGACGACGCCCCGGCAGACCCCGCCGGCGACCCCCAGGAACTCGACCACCTGACGCGTCCGCCGGGACATCTCGCCGACCTTCAGATGCTTACGGAACTTCCGCTGCCAGGCCCGGACCACGATCCACAGACCGGCCGCGGCGAGCGCCACCCCGGCGATGCCCACCAGCCACTGGCCCAGGGGCAGGTCCAGCACCTTCGCCGTCCAGTCCTTCGACTGCCGGTCGCTCGATCCGCCCTGGCTTGCGCCCTCGGAGGCGGTCCTCGCCAGCGCGAAAGCGATCACCGAATACGCGGCCAGCCCGTAGAACACGAAGCGCCCGCCCGAGGCGAGCCGCTTCGACGTCTTGTGCCCGTCGGGCCCGGCGGCCCCGAAGAGCGCCTCGGACAGCCGCCACAGCGCCATGCCCACCAGCCCGAGCCCGACCACCCACACCATGACCTTGCCGAACGGCTGCCCGGCGATCTGCTCGACGGCGCCGCCGCGGTCGGCCTGCTTCCCGTTCCCACCCAAGGCGACCTGGATCGCCAGCGCGCCGATCAGTACGTAGATCACGCCGCGCGTGGCGATCCCCCACCGTGCCGCCCACTCGACCGCACTACCGCCTGCCGCGGCCCGGCCCGCAGTCCTGGCCCGCCGTATCGAAGCATCCACGCCCGACCTCCCTCGTCGGACGGGCGTCTGCCCCGGCCCCCACCCCGGAAACGCCCGCCCGCCCGCGGCGGCCCGGCCTCAGACACCGTCCACCCGGAACGGATCATGCTCCGCGAGCAGCTTGTCCAGCCGCGCCTGATCCACCCGGCTGACCACCTGCCCCACCTCCTGCCGGTCCCGCACACACTTGGCCAGCGTGAACGCCGAGGTCACCAAATACATCAGCCCCACCCCCAGAAACGCCCGCACCCAAGCCCCGACCGGCAGGTACGCCACCCCCAGCCCCATGCTCCCCAGCGCGATCCCGAACGAAATGGCCGCCTGCGCGAAGTACGCCGCCGTCGTCTGCTGCTGAATCGGATTCGTCATGCCCCCAGCCTGAACAACTGTGGCCCACGCCACATGAGTACACCTACTCAAACTTCCCCCCACCCCCCTCCCCACCAAGATCGCCCCACCGACCCAAAGGCGTGAGCAGACACCGCCCCAAGTGCGGTATTGTTCTCATGCGCGGTCAGCCCGGGGAAACAACCCCAGAACGACCGAGCACCGGGACGTGGCGCAGCTTGGTAGCGCACTTGACTGGGGGTCAAGGGGTCGCAGGTTCAAATCCTGTCGTCCCGACCAGCGTTTTCGCAGGTCGGAGGCCGTTTTCGCAGAAATGCGGAGGCGGCCTTTTCCGCGTTTCGGGGTCCGGTGGTCGCATGGTGGTCGCAGTGCGGCGTGCCCCTTCGACCGGCCCGCAGCCCGTGAGTTCAATCGGTCCTGGGCAGTGCGGTCTTCACGATGCTCATCCGGTTGTGGGCCCGGGGGCTGTGGTCGGTTTGTGGTCGCGGCCGGGGGGCACGGCGGTTCCGGTTGGTGGTGCGGTCGCTTTCGGTGAGGGTGTGGTCGATGCTGTCGACGGCGTCGTGAGCGGCCTGTGCGGTGAGATGGCTGTAGATGTTCGCCGTGGTGGAGAGCGTGGAGTGGCGCAGGGTTTTGGACACGACGGCGAGCGGGACGCCGGCGGTGATGGAGATCGTTGCGGCGAGGTGGCGTAGGTCGTGGAGGGTGGTGCGGGGGACATGGGCTTGGCGGCTGAGGTCGTGGAAGTGGTTGAGGACGTACTCGGGGTGCAGGGGCCGGCCGTCTGGTTGGCGGAAGACCAGGCCGCCACGGAACTCGTTCCCCGTTGATGGTGCTTTGTCCTGGGCGCGGCGTTGGAGAGCGCCGGCGACCCGTGGGGAGATGGCGACCCAGGTGTTGCTGGTGCGGGTCTTGGGTGTGGTGAGGACGAGTTGGTTGTTGTCGATGGCGGAGAGCGTGTAGCGGATGTAGAGGACGTCTTGGGACGGGTGTACGTCGTCCCAGTGCAGCCCCAGGGCTTCGCCTTTGCGGATGCCGGTGCCGATGAGGACTTCGACGAGGTCGGCCATGAGTGGGTCGGCGTGGCGGCAGAAGTCCAGGAAGCGGATGGCCTGGGGGACGGTCCAGATGGTGCGTTCCGCGGCGGGCGGGCGGGGGATGAGCGTGGGCCGGGCCGGGTTGTGGGTGAGGCGCTGCTGGCGGACGGCTTCGCCCAGAGCGCTGGAGAGGGTCGCGAGGCACCGATGGATGGTGACCTTGCCGCGGCCGGACGCGAGTTGGGTGTGGACGAAGGCGGCGATGTGCTGGTAACCGAGGTCGTCGAGGCGGACGTCGCCGAATGCCGGGATGAGGTCGTGCCGGGTGTAGTCGCGGTAGCGGGCGTAGGTGGTGGGCTTGAGGGTGAGTTCCTTGTCCTTGAGCCAGACGGTGAGATAGACCGCGAGAGTCTGGTTGGGGTCGGCGTCGAAGCCGCCCTGCGCGCCGTCAAGAATCCGATGCAGGGCGGCGCTTGCGGTGTCCTGGGTGGGGAAGCCGCCGCGGCGCACGGTGTCCCGATGTCGGGTGGGGCTCGTGTGGTCGCCGGGCTGGCTGGCTTCGGTGGGGGAGGGAAGGTCGACGGCGAAGGTCCAGGAGCCGTGATCGGGGTCGGTGGTGAGCTGGGGGCAGTGGACCCCGAGTTGCCTGCGGTTCTGATCGCGGCAGCCGCACCGCCGGTAGACGCGGCCTTGGTGGACGGTGGAGCGCATGACGATCGCTTCCAACGATTGAGTCGAACAGAGTTCCCTTCGATGATCGGTCTTCGCGCGGTCGCAAGAAATAGCCTGCGACCACCAGGCGACCACCAGGTCCCCTGCTGGCCTCCTGACCTGCGGAGATCCCTTGGCAAGGCGTCAAGGGGTGCAGGACAATTCTGTCGTCCTGGCGAAGCCAGTATTCTGCGGCGCACCGACGAAAAATCGGGCCGGACCCACCCCTGACGGCGGACCCGACCCGATCAGCAACGCCGGGTCAGGCTTTCGCCACCCGCAATCCGAGCGTGCCGTACACCAGGCCGGTCGGCACGATCAGCACCGTGTAGGACCCCGTGGGCAACGCCGGCATCGTGTACAGCGATCCGCTGCTTCCGCAGCTGAGGCTTCCGCTCTTGAGTTGGGTACCTGTGTGGTCGTAGAGGTAGAAGTACACGGACGTGTAGCCGCAGGTGCCGCCGGTGATCGTCGAGGAGCCCGTCAGCGCCACGTTCTGCGCGGTGGAGTTCGTGAAGCCGATCGACACGGCCTGCGCGGCGATGGTCGTCTTCGCGGTCGTCTGCGCACCGTTCATCGTGGCTGTGGCGGAAGACGTACCCGCCGCGAAGACCTGAGCGCTGTACTTCCCGGTCACCGGGCCGGGCGGGACGATCAGCACCGTATAGGACCCTGCAGGGAGGGTCGCGGTGAAGAGCGAGCCCGCGCTGCCGCAGTTGAGGCTGATGTTCTTCAGCTGCTCACCGGAGTGGTTGTACAGGTAGTAGTGCACGGACGTATACCCGCAGTCGCCACCGGTGATCGCCGACGAGCCGGTGATTGTGACGGCTTCACTGGCCGGGACCGTGAAGGCGATCGCCACGGATCGCGAGGCGGTCGTGGTGGTGGAGGATGCGGGCGTGCCATTCAGGGCCGCCGTCGCATTCGCGGCGCCGACGCCGAAGACCTGGACGCCGAAGGTACCGGTCTGCGCGCTCGGCGGCACAATCACCATGGTGTACGCGCCGGCGGCGAGCGTCGGAGAGTACAGAACGCCCGCGCTCCCGCAGCTGAGGCTCCCGTTGTTCAGCTGGGTGCCCGTGTTGTCGTAGAGGTAGTACCTGACCGATGAGTAGGCGCAGTCGCCTGTGGCTATCGTGGAGAAGCCCGTGATCGTCACGGCCTGGCTTGCCGGAACGGTGAACCCGATCCCCACCGACCTCGAGGCTGTGGTGGTGGTCACGGCCTTCGGTGTGCCGTCCAATGCGGCTGTCACCGGTGCCGTCGCCCCGAAAACCTGGACTGCGTAGGTGCCCGTCACCGGACCCGGAGGAACCGCGAGGACCGTGTAGGACCCCGCCGCCAGCGTCGCACCGAACAAAACGTTTGTTGTGCTGCAGCTGACGCTCTGGTTCTTCACCTGGGTACCGGAACTGTCGTAGAGGTAGAACTTCACCGACGAGTAGGCGCAGTCGCCGGTGATCACGGACGAGCCGGTGATCGTCACCGCCTGGCTGCTCGGGACGGTGAACCGGACCGCAGCCGACTGCGAGGCATGTGTGGTGGTCGCTGCCTTCGGGGTGCCGTCCAACGTGGCTACGGCCGGGATGTTCGCGCCGAAGACCTGGACGCCGTAGGTGCCGGTCACCGGACCCGGAGGAATCGCGAGCACCATGTAGGACCCGGCTTCCAGGGCTCTGCCGAACAGCGCCCCGGAGGTGCCGCAGCTGAGGCTTGCGTTGTTCAGCTCTGCGCCGGAGTGGTCGTAGAGGTAGAACTTCACCGACGAGTAGTGGCAGTCGCCGGTGATCACGGACGAACCGGTGATCGTCACCGCTTGGTCCGCCGGAACGGTGAACCCGAACGCGACCGACTGCGCGGCGGCGGTCGTCGTCACCGACGCGGGAGTGCCGTCCAGGTCGGGGGTCGCCATCGACGCGCCGGCGCCGAAGAACTGGACGCCGTAGGTGCCCGTCACGGGCCCCGGCGGGGCGATCAGCATCGTGTAGGACCCCGCTGCCAGCGTCGGCGAGTACAGCACGCCGGACGTGTCGCAGCTCAGGCTCCCGCTCTTCACCTGGGTACCCGAGTGGTCGTACAGGTAGAACTTCACCGAGTTGTAGTTGCAGTCACCCGTGGCGATCGCCGAGGAGCCGGTGATCGTCACCGCCCGGCTGGTCGGATTGTTGATGCTGACCATCACCGACTGGGAGGCGGCAGTGGTCGTCACGGACGCGGGCTTGCCGTCCAGCGTCGCTGTCACCGCCGACGTGGACGCTCCGAAGATCTGCACGCCCAGCTTCCCCGTCACCGGCGCGGGCGGGACGATGAGCACCGTGTATGACCCGGCGGGCAGAGCCGGCGAGTAGAGCATCCCCGCGCTGCCGCACTGGAGGCCGCCGTGTGTCACCTCCGCGCCGGTGTGGTCGTACAGATAGTAGGTCAGCGAGGAGTAGTTGCAGTCGCCGGAGGTGAGCGTGGAGGAACCGGTCACCGCCACGGTCTGGCTCGTCGGGTTCACGAACCCGATGGCCACCGACTGGGCCGCGACGGTCGTGGTCACCACGTCCGGTGTGCCGTCCAGGGTCGCCGCCGGCGTCCCCCCGCCTCCGGCTGTGGCGAACAGGCTGTAGGTCCCAGCGAGGCCGCCCGAGTCGACGGCCAGCCGGTAGTTGCCGGCCGATAGGACGCCGAGGCTTGAGGCGCCGCACCGCCCGTGGGTTATCGCGGCTCCGGAGCTGTCGAGGAGCCGCCAGGTCAGCGAGGTGCTGTAGCTCACGGTGGGGCACGAGGCGATATTCAGCAGCACCGGCGAGCCGTCGGACGGCGCGGTGAGTGTGTAGACGTCCTGCGACGCCATCGTCTCGAACCGGCCCGCGCCTGGTGCCGCCGCGCCGCCCAGCCAGTCCGGTGACACGGCCAGCGGGAAGGCCGCCGCGAACGACTGCGGCGCCTCAAGGTTCAGCGCGTACCCGCCGGCCACACCGCCGGCGCTGACCACCAGTTGGTATCCGCCAACCGCCAGCGGGCCCAGGTTCACGTACGAGCAGCCGCCGTTGGCCAGTACTGTGCCGGTTGCCGTGCTGAGCAGTTTCCAGTGCAGCGGCGTCGAGTAGTTCGCCGTCGGGCACGCCGAGACATCGAGGTTCAGCGGCTGGCCGTCAACCGGCACCGTGAACGTGTAGACGTCCTGGGAGGCGCCGGTCTCGAACGTGCTTGCGCCAGGTACGGAGACCCCGTTCATCGTGTTCGCGCTCGTCGACAGCGGGAGGGTCGCCGCGAACGACTGCGGTGACAGGAGGTCGAGCGTGTACGGACCGGGCGCGCCATTGGCCACGACGCTCAGTTGGTAGGAGCCGGCCGGAAGGGTGCCGAAGTCCGCGTACGAGCAACCGCCATAGCCGGAACGGACCACGGACTGCGTCGCGGCGTCGCGCAGGGTCCAGGCGCTCGGGGAGTAGTTGTCCGATACCGGGCACGACCTCATGCTGAGCGCGAGCGGCAGGCCACCTGCCGGGACGGAGAACGCGTAGACGTCCTGTGAAGCACCGTCCTCGAACATGCCGGCTCCGGTGGTGGCGGTTCCGTTCAAGGTGTTGGCCGTCACCGACAGCGGCACCGTCGCCGCGAACGACTGCGGGGCCTCCAGGTTGAGCGAATAGGACCCCACGACGCCCGGACCGCGGACGGTCAGCGTGTACTGCCCCGCCGCCAGGAGGCCGAGTCCGGCCGCATCGCAATATCCTGACGCGGCGGTGCGGCCCGCAGACGTCTGAAGGGTCCAGCGGACGCCGGCCGACTGGCCTGCGGCCGGGCACGAGCCCAGGTTGAGGTTCAGGCGCTCGCCACCGGTCGGGACGGTGAACGAGTACACATCCGCGGATCCGGTGTTCTCCAGCGTTCCGGCCCCCGCCACGGCGGTGCCGTTGACGGTCCCGGAGGAGACCGACAGCGGTAGCGCGGCGGAGAACGTCTGAGCCGGCACGAGGCTGACACCCACCGAGATGCTGTCGACGGCGAGGCTGGTGCCGATGATGCCTCGGAAGCCCGAGAGTGTCAGTTGCACTCGCAGCTGGTCGCTGTACTGCGGAGTCGGCATGGTGATCCGATACCGCTGGTAGGCCGTTCCCTGGGCGGTCTGTCCCTGGCCCAGCGCGCTGATCGTCGCAGGCCCCGACGACACACTCGCCGTCGTCGGTGTGAACGCGACTACCGATGAGGTCGCGGGGTCGCCGACCTTCACCGTCAGCGTCTGGTTCTGGGCATTGGTGCTGGTGATTCCGACCGCGTAGACGTCGAACGCGACCGTGGCGCCGGAGTGGTTCGGCAGCGACGGGACGGTGAAGCTGTACCCGCTGCCGTCGAACACGGGTCCGGCCGCCTTGGTGCCGCCGATAGACTCGATACTGTCGGGACGGAAGTTGGGGCCGACCGCGGCTTCGAAGTTCTCTGTCACGGTGCCGCCGGCGTCGACCGTGTGCGCGGCCGAGTCCTGGAGCACGTCGGTGACCGACGCGGCAGCCTTGGCGTAGTTCGCGTCGCCGGTCTGGGCGACATCGAGCATGCAGGCGTCGAACTGCGGACCCGCGGGCACCGCCTGGGCGTTGCACGCCTGGCGGGCGAGGTCCTGGTCGGACTGCGCGAAGTCGCCGAGGGTCACTACGTTCGACGGGAACGTCAGATCTGTGTAGGACGCTGTGGTCTTGCCATCGGCGTAGGTGAAGTCGGACTGGTTGTCCGTCAGCCGCCAGGAGTTCGCGTAGGGACCGTCCAGCACGGAAGCGGCGGGTGAGGAGACCGGGGTGCCATCGGACAACACCAGGTCGTTGCCCGGAATGCCGTCGTTGTTGCCAAGCAGGCCGGTCATCGGCACACCGGGGGCGATGTCGAAACCGAGGCTGCTGTCACTGAACGCCAGCCGGGCCTTGGCCGCGCCGAAGGTCGCCACGAACCTGTTGCCGCTGCGGACCAGCGCCGCGCCCTGGCCGAAGTCCGTCAGCTTCTGCGAGGCCGGGATCTGCACGCCGTTCACGAAGGCATCACCGCTCTGGTGCAGCTCGACGAACGATCCGTTGATCGAGAATGCCACCGAGTCCACGACGGTGAACGTCCTGGATCCGCCCAGGGGCAGGAACCTGGCCTGGACATCCAGATCCAGACTGGGAACGTGGACCACCTCGAACTCTCCGGCGTCCTGCAGATCGTAGGCCAGCCCGTCGAGGGTCGTCATGTGCGGGTCACCGAACAGGTGCCAGTGCATCACCGCCCAGATCGCGACGAGCACCGCCGCCGCGATGACCGGGACCAGGAACGCGGCGCTCAGGGTGATGAATCCGGCGTCGAGCGCCGCTTCCGCCAGTGCCAGCTCCGCGGCGTCCAACCCCAGGGCTGCCGCATCACCGGCCAGGATGTCGGCCGAGGCTTCGGCCACCACCTCGGGCATGCTGTCCACGAGTGCTGCCCATTCCGCGTCGATGGCGTCCGTGGCGGCGTCCTCCGCGGCCTCCTCGATCGCCATGATGGCGTCCCGGTTCAGCGACACGAGGACCGGCTTGGGCAGCGCGTGGAACGCGGGAACGCACACGGGTCCGGTCAGGAACCATAGCTCCGGGTGCTTCCGGATGTAGTCCCAGAAGTCATCGACGCCGTTGTGGTCGGCGTCGGCGCCGATGGTCCCCTGATAGGTCTGCTTCTTCTCGTCCTCGTCGCTTTGCTTCTGGCGCTCGGGGCACTCCCGGAACGTCCTGGAGATGCGGATGACGCCGTCGTTGGCCGGGTCACTGTAGGTGTGGAAGAGCCAGGCGGAGTGCTGTGCCGGATCCCACTTGCACGCCGGATCCAACTGGACCTCGAAGTTGTCACTGATGGGCTTCGTGAAGTGGTAGGGGACGACGGTGTGGCCGGCGCGCGGCCAGTCTCTGACGTAGTCAGCAACTTCGGTCACCGGGTTCTGGCTGCTCCAGTTACCCTTCATCTCCACCAGCCCGACGACACCCGTCGTGCTGGTGTGGTCGTACAGGACAAGGTCCGGCCGCCCACCGCTGGTGGGAATCACCGTCTCCCACTGAATGTTGGGTGTGATGCCCGTCGTCGACCTGTCGCCGTAGACTCCGGCCGCGTTCAGCTGGGCGATGACGCGCGTCTGCGCGATGTTCTCGCCCTGCAAACGCAACGGCTTGCAGTCCGGCTTCTTGTAGACGGCGTTCGGGACCAGTGCGCGCGGGTCGCGGACGCAGGGTACTGATGTGTAGCTCTTGGTGGCCGGACTCCATGCGTAGCCTAGTTTCCCCCGGGTGGACATCAGGGTCCCGGCCACGCACCGACTGCCGCCCGGATCCGGGACCGAGGCATCATCGCTGTTCGGCGGGCAAGGCGGATCGGCGTTGGGCTGGACATGGGGCGACGGGGAGCCGGTGACGACGTGCGGCGAGGACGTCGTCGCGGTGGGGCTCGCGTAGGTCACCGACGGGAGTTGAAGCGAGGCTGCCGAAGGCTTCGTGGTCGCCGGATGCGTCGTCGCCGCCCGTGCCGGTAGGGTCGTCGGCAACGCTGTTGGAGGTTGCGCTGCGAAGGGTGTCGGCGAGGCCGCCCCGGGTGTTGAGGGCTTCGGCGTCGAGGTGGCGGGGGCAGAAGTCGACGCCCGCGTTGCGGTGGGCGTCGGTGGCGAATCCGCGTACGCCACCGTTCCCGTGGGACCCGAAGTGGCTAAGAGTGCTCCCGCCACCGTGGTCGCGAGCAGGCTCACTAAACGACGAACGGGCGCCACAAGTCCCCCCAGGAACTACGCACACAATTGTTCGAGACTCGAAAGTCTGTCAGCGTGCCGAGGAGACGGTCAACCAGCGGAAGTCATGGTTCGGTACGGAGACCAACGGTTATCGGACATCGTCGGCGGGCACCAGAGCCCGGCCGAAGTCGGCACGTGCCTGGTCAACGATCGAGGGCGAGGGTCCGCCGGGGCGGAGCCACTCGGCCAGATCCGGTGCTTCGACGAGTGTGCGTCCGGCAGTGACGTGCGTCACCGTCCACCGGGAGAGATCCGAGACCTGGGCCAGGTGTTCGTCGGTGAGCAATTGCATGCAGTGGGCGTCGGGGACGAACCGGTTCCACAGGTCCGCATGCATGCGCAGTGCGTAGGCCGGGATCTCTTCCCTCAGCGGCGGCAGGGCCCGGCCGCGTGCATCCCAGAGGTATGCCTGGCGCGGCGTCGGCGCCACGAAGGCGTAGTGCGCGTACTCCGCTTCGGCGAGGATCGCCGCGCGGGCCCGGTCTGCCTGAGCCGCCAGGGGCGCGGACGCGTCATGGGTCTGGTACATCGCCTGGCCGTCCGAGCCGATCTCAGCCATTGCCGCCCGCGATGCGAGCGCGTCCGTGTACAGCACCGCACCGGAGGAAGCCACGTGCAGCATGGACGCCAGGTGCACCGCTACCTCGCTGGTGGCGTCGAGCTGACTCATCCCGCAACTGCCGACGTAGGCGTCCCCTCCGGCCTCGGCCGCCCAGCGCACCGCCCGCTCGGCCCAGCCCGACATACCGGCACGGTCCAGCGCGGACAATGCACCCAGCGCGATGTATGCCGTCATCATCGGATCAGGCGAATCCCAGGCCGGCAGACGGACGGTCTTCGTGGCCCGCAGCTCACCCGACAGCCCGCCCGCCCGCACCCGGCCGCGGAAGGCCGCCAGCCAGGCATCCAGCGCCTCCTCACTCTCCATCGACCCCAGCCTCACAGAGAAACCCGCGAGGCTTGCTGTCAGCAAGGACCCCCAGATGGAGTCCGGCGCCACCTGATTGGCTACATCATTGGCCGTGCCTACCGCCTGACGCACCACATCGACAACCGCCGCCGCACCGCCACCGTCATCCGGAGCGAACTCCACCCGAACCTCATCGAAGCCATTGGCCTCCAGTTCATGGAAAATGCTGTCGAGGTCGATACGGACGCCGTCACGGTTCGCCATGCCGCCAGAGTATGGCGAACGCCCGCCGTCTGAGCCGAGGTTCGGCGCAAGGGCGGTATCCGCGTGTAGACGGCAGCTTGCCCGGGGCGGGCGTCGGACGGCTGCTCGAAACGCTCGTGGCTTGGTGACCTGGTGGTTTCGCACCGCGGCAGCGGCGGGAGTAGCTCCGTGGCTGGTGTTGAGCGCGGGATGGAATACCCGTCGGGTCCGCGGACCAACTGGGGACCACCTCGTCAAGCGGGCCGGTCGGACCTACCGGGGCTGGGCGCGACCTTGAACGTGGTGGAGTCCCCACAATTGTTCGGGGCTGTCATGCGAAGGCGGCAGGACCCGCAACGCACAGGGCTCCCGCGCCGTTGAGGGGGGTGTTCGAGGTCTCAACCCACGTGCACAGGAGCCTCGTTGGTCCTCCATTCGTCGGCTGGGGGTCCCCAACATTGCGAGCTTTCATCGGTGGGCCGGCCTGGTTCGACTGTTCCGCGCCAACGCCTCGCGCGTCTCGGCGGGGACGAGGCTGGCGGTTGATCAGCCTGGGTCCCACAGCAGATGCGATATCGAACAAATGATCTGCTTTGCGAGATTTGAGACGTCCTGGACTGGTGCTGCGTGATACTGCAGGAGAGAAGCCCGGGTCCCCTGGCGCGCGCGGTGTCCTAGCAGAGGGCCGGACGATGGTGGGTTCAAGAGCGTTCCCCGCGAGGTCCTCGGGCCCCTAGTCCGTGGACTAGGGGCCCGAGGACCTCGCGGCGACGACCTGCAGCGCGGATAACGAGCCGGCCGCCACGCGAACGTGAGCCGTCGTCGCCCTGCTGTCCCATCACCAGACCACGGACTTCCCCCTCGACCCAACAGGCAGGACGTCCACCCACCGAGGTCCTCGACACCCCACCGCCAACTATGCGCGAGCTCGTTAGAACTCATCAACGTACTCCACCCGGCCCCCGCTGGTTCCTGATTGCCTGGTATGCGCTGGGTTCTTCTGCAGCGTCGCCCCGCGGCTCTGCGGGCTGCAGTAGTCGAGTTGGCACCTCTTGCCGACTGCGTCGGTCCTGGGCCGGGCGAACCGATGTGCACATTTCCGCCTCAGAACGTTCCCTCTTCTGGTCGCCTCGCGTCGTGCCGGGCCCGTGTAGATCCGTCAAGGAGATGCCCATTAGCAGCAGGCGCTGACAGTCGGCACGGGCAGCCACGAGGTTTCCGCCACTTCGACGGACCACGTTGAGGTGAGCTTGGCCTTCCCACCTGGACAGCGAGGCTTGGAAGCAGATAACGGTGCGGGCTGCATCGCCTCGTTCGGGCACTCGGAGACTGGCTTGATCACGATGGTTGGTGATCGTGGGTGCCTCGGCACCCGCGAAGCTTGCGGTCCGTAACACAGCACCGAAGGGGAGAGATACCAGCGTGGACAGTGAAGAGCTCACGTCGGCGGTACGGAGGCTGCTGGAGAATCCGCATGCAGACCCGGAGTTGGAGGTCTCAGGAGTTGAGCAGGCCGCCGACGCAGTGCGTCTCCTCGACCAAGGACTGCGCGGAGGGTTGGGCGTCTTTCGCAGCATGGCGGCGGGCGCGCAGCAGGGTGCCGAATCGCTATCCTCCGACTCCCTGCAGGTGCTCTCCGAGTTCGTACAGAACGCCAACGACGCAGGTGCCGGGCGACTGCGCTTCTGGTGGAGCCCCGAGGCCCTGCTGGTCGCCCACGATGGTGTCCCTGTCCGCCTCCGCGACATTCTGCTGCTGGGAATGCCCTGGCTCACCGGCAAGACTACTGACGCCCAGAGCACCGGTCGCTTCGGCATCGGTCTTTCGACGCTCAGGGCTCTGGCCCCGGCCTGGGAGGTCCACTGCCACCCCTTCCACCTGCGGTACGCCGGTCTCACTCTGGAACCCGTTGCTCGGCCCGAGTTGCCGGAGGAGATCGCCGGGCCAGGGTGGACGGTCTTCCGGATCCCCCTGGAACCTGGACAGTTGCCTGCGGAACAGCTCTTCGCCTGGTTCGAGAGCTGGAGCGACGCTTCCCTGCTCTTCCTGCGCCATCTCGAACACATCGAGGTGACAGGCGGTGAACACAGCACCGTACTGCGGCTGTCCTGGGAGGAAGCCGCACACACGAGGGTGGAGGTCGGCGGCACGGACACCAGTGTGGTCGTGCGGCACGCCACGACGAGCGAGGGAACAGTCTGGCGCGTGTACGAAGCACAGGTCACGCCGCACCCTGAATGGAGACGTCACCACAAGGCCCTCGGGGACGAGGTTCCCGTGGCAGTGGCGCTCCCGCTGCGAGTCGATGGCGACGGTAGCGTCCACGCCGGCCTGCCTGTCGCACCGCTCCACATGGCCGCCCGCGTCCACACTCAGTTCGACCCCGTGGCCAGCCGAGAGGGCTTCGCGAGCAGCCGCCTGAACCAGCAGCTCGTGCCGCTGGTCGCCGACCTGTGGGAGGCTGCCGTCCGTGACGTACTCGGACACGTGGATCCGGCCGCCTGGCACCTCGTCCCCCTCCCGCCGACAGGCGGAGCTACGCCGCCACACCACCTGCAGGACGTGATCAGGTCGACGCTCCAGGCCCGCGCCCGGCAGTCGCTCGCCGTGAGCCTCGTCCTGCCGGCGTCCGACGACGGCCCCCCAGCGCCGCTGGCCGAGTTCGCGGTCGAAGAGAGCGCCCTGACCGGTGTGATCGACGACACCGAGGTCACTCGCCTGTCCGGCGCCCCCTACGCCTTTCCTTACGCCGCCCGCGACCGGGCCGGCCGCTGGCGTCGCGTCCTCGCGGACTGGCGCGCGGCGGGGGCGGCCGAGCTGCGCCCCGAAGTGCGGGTCGCGGACGCGCTCGTCCTCTTCGGCGACGAGGACCGCGAGGTCGAGCGAACCATCCGGCTCGCCGCGGTCGTCCTCGAAACCGGCCAGGAGTTCACGCTGGCGCAATGGCCGTGTCTCGTTACAGCCGAGAGACGTTCGCTGAATCCGTCTGACCGCAGGCACGCGTACGCCGAAGGGCCGGGCAGCGTGACCGGACCCCTGGACCACCTGGGCGTCGTGCACGATCTGCACCCCGCCTTCTGGGCCGAGGAACCTGCCGCGAAGAGGATGCTGGACTGGCTACGGCGTCGAGGATCGCTGATCCGGCGGGACGACATCTCAAGCGTCCTTGGGATCGTGGCCCGGCTCGGCGAGTCGGGCGGACGACTGCCCGACACCGACGAACCACAGGAGATCGCCCGCCTCATCTCCCTCCAAAGCGCCCTCGGCGACCTGCCGAAGAAGGCCCGGAACATCCTCGGACCCAAGATCGGGCGGGCCGTCCGGCTGAACGGTTTCACGTTCAACGACCAGGGCGAGGAAGAGCACCGCAGGGTGGATCCGGCCGCCGCCTATCTTCCGGCGGCGCTGGAGAGCGCCGACCGTGACCGGTTCGCCGTCGCTGCCCGCAAGAGCTTGGGGCTCGTCTGGGTGCACCGCTCCTACGCGCGATCGCTCCTGTCCACCGCACAGGGCAACGGTCTGAGCAGAACGGCCTTTCTCCGGCTCCTCGGCGTCGCGGACGCGCCTCGCCTGCCACCCGTCCCGCGTGACCGGTTCGATCCCGGGTACTTCAAGCAGTACGCGGCGGACCCCCGGACCGGTCTGGCACGTCAGTGCATGTGGAACCTCCCAGACCGCCGGAAGGCGATGGCCGAGAACGGAGCGACCCACACGCTGGACGACCTTGTCAGCCCCGATCTCCGCGCCGTGGTGGCCGACATCGTGGCCGAGGAAAGCGTGGATGAGCGTCGGCGGCGCACGGCAGCACTGCTGCGCACGCTCGCGGGCCCACTGACGAGTTCCGACCATGCACGGGTGCCGATGGCCCGGGCGGACCGCAAGTGGTTCGTCCGGGGCGAGACGTCGGCCCTGTGGGTCTGGCAGCTGCGGGATACGGCCTGGCTCGAGGACGCCACCGGTGTTCTGCGGCCCCCAGCCACGCTTCAGCTACGGACGCCTGATGCCATGGCCATCTACGGTCACGACGACCCCGGCTACCTTCAGGGAGACATTCAGCAGGCCCTGGCCACCCGTACCGACGTCCTGAAGCTCCTCGGCGTTTCCGGTGATCCCGACGTTACACGGCTCGCGAACCGGCTCCGCGAACTGCGGGAGCGCACAGGCGAAGGCGACGAGATCGGCGACGGCCTGCGGGCGGAGACGCTGCTCGTGTACCGGGCCCTCGCCCGACGTCTCGCCGACCGCTCGGGTGAGACCCCGCGGTCCGAGGTGGAGAAGAACATCCGCTACGCCTTCATGGGGGAGGAGCTTGTCCTGACCGACCAGGGCTGGAAAACCTCGGACGAGTGCTTCAGCGGTACCGCCGTTCTGCGCGGATTCCGCCCCTTCACGTTCACCGAGCCTGGCCTCGAACCCCTGTGGCAACTCCTCGGTATCGGCGAACCCGATGCCGACGACCTGGCCGACGTACTGAAAGAGATCGCCCGGCAGGACAACGCTCCCGCACCCCGGGATCAGCAGGTGATGCTCAACGCCCTGCGCTGCCTACGGGACTGGCTCGCTTCTACCGAGGGACAGGTCCCGCTCGCCACGCGCAACAAGCTGCGCCCGCTCCCCCTGTGGACAACAGCCGGGTGGACGCGCACCAAGCCTGTGTACGCCGTGGATCATCCGGGCGTCGAACGCGCCCTCGCGGAGCGGCTGCCACTCTGGACGCCTGGAGGCGACGTCCAGCAGTTCGCCTCACTGTTCGGACTACTCAAGGTCACCCCGCTGGACGTCCTCGGTGCACACGTCGTCGATGCTCACGAACCGGTACCGGACAGCACCCTCACCGACGACTTCCGCCGCGCGGTCGTCGCGCTCCAAGACCTTCTCGTACGGGACGAGCCCGAGCTGGCAGAGTCCTTCACCGATTGGAACTGGCTGGCGAGCCTGGAAGTACGGCTCCATCCCCATCTGCGAATCCGTCTGGAACCGGACGGACCGCATGAACCGATCGAGTTCCCTATCGACGCGCAGATCACTCGCGAGCAGGGCGCCGTCTTCCTCCGATCCGCCGAGGCACTGCGGACCAAGGTGGGCGCGGGGATGGCGATCGCCTCCCTCTTCCCCGGGCAACGGCACCGAGTCGGTCACCGTTGGCGAGACGTCTGGGAGGAGCGTCTAGTGGACACCGCCGTCGAGACTGCACTCACGTCCAGCGGCCAGCAGGACCAAGAGGACCGCCGGCGGCTCGACGAACATCTGCACCAAAGGGAGCAAGCGAGCCCGGCCGCGCGGCCCGCACCGACTGCCCCAGCCTCACGTCAGACACCCCCGTGGACCCCGAGCGGTGTGCCAGCACCGCGAACCCCTTCCGCTCCGTCGTTGACCACCCTGCCGAGCACACCGCCGCCCTCGCCACAGCCAGCCCCGCCGTCATCTGTGCGCCGCCTCGTCAGTGAAGCTACCTTCGACGGCGACCCTCGCACGGTCACCACGAATGGACCTTCACTACCGTCCGCGAGCGATACTTCTCTTTCAGGATATTTGCGTACCGGCGGGATCAGTCCGCAGCCGTCATCCCTTCCCCTCTCCCGGCCCGGCGGTAGCCCACCTCGGGAGCAGTCCGCTCTCGTGGGCTACCGGGACCCTGACAAGGAGCGACTGGTTCTGCGGGCGCTAGGGCGCATCCTGCGGATGCAGGGCATCGACCTAGAGGACCAGCGCGGCGTCTCGGGCTTCGGGGCCGACGCCCTCGACTCGACCGGGCGCTTCTTCGAGATCAAGGCGCACGGCGGTGCGGTCCCGTTCGAACTTTCTCTTACCCGAGCGGAGTTCAGGCGAGCCATGTCTGAAGGGGACAACTACGTCCTGGTGATCGCCTCACACCTGGAGAGGGGCACGGGCACCCCGACCCTTCGCCTCGTCCCGGACCCGGTGAATCGGTTCGAGATCGAGTTGCCGACGGAGGTCAGACTCAAGGGCGTCCGGCACACGGGAGTAGCCTCCACGGTGTATGAGTGGCCTGCGGAATAGTGAGCGCCGCACCCGATCCGAGCGGCCACACCAGCAGACCGCGGCTCACCCGCCCTTTCGACCTTTCAGGACGACGGTGGCGGGGCCGGAAATCCGGCTGGCCAGGCGACCGGCGCGAGCGTTGGCATTTGGCAAGGTCCGCCTGCAGCGACCCCCGGTGGCCCCCTGCCCGGCTCCCGGTTATCACTGCTCTAGCCGAGTCCCTAGATGTCACCCTTGGCGACCTACTTATCGCGACTCAGGCATACGAAGGCCACGATCGCGACAAGACGCGGGTTCATGGCCATGACCTACCAGGGCGCCGCCATCGTTCTCACCAAGCTTGGTGAGACGGACCTCGCGTGGATCGCCGCCGACCGGGGGCTCGGTCACGTCCGCTGGACTGGTGTAGCGACGGCCATTCGGTGATCTTGTCGTGAGGCTATGCGGTGAGTTCGGTGGGCAGCGTGGTCTTGTCGGTTTGTGATTCGATCGGGTGGTGGGTCTTGGCGAGGAATCCGCGGCTCATGTAGCGGCGGGATCGTGCTTTCGGAGCAACCAAGATCGTCATGTGGCCGCGCTTGCAACCGGGCCCGCACGCTCGCTAAAGCAGCGGGTCGGGATGTTGTCCCGGTCTGAGTCATGCGGCGGAGGGGGCAGCGATGTCGCCCGGCCCTTGTACTACCAAAGGGCGCCCGACGGCCTGCGGACCCTGTCGCAGATCGTTGGGGACACTGCGCCGGCCAATCGCGGAGGAGGCCCCGGATCCCTTCCTCCATTTCCAGCCTCCGCCCTCCGCATTTTCGACGTCTTGTGAATTCCTGACAAGCCGCTCACACTGGGGGGATCTTGTGGCATGACACTAGGACCATTCCCCTGGGGACTAGTTGGGGACCACGCGGCATGCGCGACTCGGAACAACTGACGCGCCACAGCGCGAAGTGCTGACGCTTTTATCCTGTTTACCGAGAGAATGCCTTGACAGAACTGGGGGTCAAGGGGTCGCAGGTTCAAATCCTGTCGTCCCGACGGTGCTGAAAGGCCCGCTGACTGGGAGAAATCCCAGGTCAGCGGGCCTTTTGCGTTGCTCTGACTAGGCGTCGAAGTGACAGCCCGTCAGATGCTTGGGGACCAGCTGGGGACGGTGCTGAGGAAGAAATCCCTGATCAGGCCCTGTTTGCTTGGGGACCATGATCGCGAATGGTTACTCCTGCATTGTCCGGTTTCTACAAGACCCGCAGGGTCGCGGCGAGCGGGTCCGAGGGCCCGGGGGCTCCGGCCAGATGGGCGCTGAGCGATCGTCCGGCGGCGACGATGGCTCGAAGGTCCGGGTGCAGGTAGCGCTGGGTGGTGAGCAGCGAGCCGTGGCCGGCGATGAGCCGCAGGACATGCAACGGCACCCCCGCGTCGGCCATCCACGTCAGCCCCGTGTGACGCAGGCTGTGGCGGCGCAGCTTTTCGTGGCCCAGGGAGCTGACGACCGCGTCCCAGTGAGTGGCGTCGCGCAGGACGGCGGTGGTGATGCGTCCGCCGCGCGGGCCGGTGAACAGCCGGGCGCCGGGGTCGGGGCCGACGGCCAGCAAGCGTTGTGCGATCAAGGGCCGCACTTCCTCGATGAGCGGGACGCGGCGGGCCGCTTTGCCCTTGGTGCCCTTGTCGGCGAGGCCGCCGGGGGAAGGGGTGGTCTGGCGGCGCACGGTCCAGATCCAGTTGACCGGGTCGATGTCCTTGACCCGCACGCCGGATGCCTCGCCGATGCGAGCGGCGGTGCAGGCCATGAAGATCACCACGTTGCCCCATCCGGCGAAGTTCCCGTGAGAGCGTGCCACCAGCGCCGAGGCCAGGGCAGTGAGCGCGGCCCAGTTGGGCAAAGCCAGGGTGCGGGGGTCGTCGAGTTCGTCCTCGGCCTGCTTGTAGGCCGACTGCCAGCCCACGATGCGGGCGGGGTTGCGCGCGATGATGCCGTCCCGCACGGCCTGCTCCATCACCCGCACCAGGACTGCCAGGCTGTTCTTGACGGTGGAGCGCCCGCACTCGTCCGCGATCCACCCGTACACACAGCGGTCGACCGCACCGTTACTGATCATCGACACCGGGATGTGGCCCAAACTGGGTATGACCCGCAGGCGCCACCCGGCCAGGTACGGGTCGGTGGTCTTGCAGGGCTTGATCAAGTTCCTTAGGTGACCGGTTCGTTGGTGATGCCCAGGATGGGGAGTGCTCGTTGGGGTTCGTCGCGGATCGCCCGGGTGGTCTTGGCGATGTTGTCGGCTCCGAGGGTTTTCA
>NZ_JAPVLS010000048.1:0-72970 GCF_027158125.1 Streptomyces sp. H39-C1 | reverse complement strand
GAACACCTGACGGCCGATCGCGGCAGCGTCTCGGTCCCCGCCCCGCGGGCCCCGTCGCCCACCTTCCCGTGGGATCGGGTCCCGCCGGTGGGCGGGAAGGGCGGGTGGGGAAAAGCCCGCCGCAGGCGCAACAGTGCCGCCGGCGCTGGTGTACCCGTACCCCTGCCGGAGGCGCGTGGCGGAACAGCGCCGGGGGTGCCCCGTGGGCTCAGGGCCTGCTGAGGCCGGTCAGGGCCTCGCTCTCGTTCGAGCCGCTCTCCGTGAGGAGGCTCTCCACGGTCTGGGCCGCGCGCACCCGCGCGAACGTCACTGAGCCGTCCGCGGACGCGTGGTAGCCGTGGATGGCCGGGCGGGGGAGGGAGTTGTAGGCGAAGTGGTTGGAGAAGTAGTAGGCGCCGGTGTCGAGGAGGGCGACGAGGTCGCCTGCTTCGAGGAGGGGGAGGGGGCGGGCCTGGGCGAGGAGGTCGCCGGCGAAGCAGCAGGGGCCGGCCACGTCCTGGACGACGGGGTCGCCGCCCTTGGGGCGGCCCTTGGCGTCGAGGGCCTCGACGCGCAGCGGCCACGCGTCGGGGACGAAGACCGTACGGGTGGCGAGCTGTGCGCCCGCGTGGGTGATCGCGATGGGCCGGCCGCCGGCCGACTTGGCGTATTCGACGCGGGCCAGCACCGTGCCGGCCTTGGCGAGCAGTGAGCGCCCGAACTCGGTGACGATCGTGTAGCGGCCGTCGAAGAGGCCGGGGACGGTGGTGCGCAGCAGCCGCGCGTAGTCGTGGAAGGTGGGCGTGACCTCGTCGGAGGTGAAGTTGACGGGGAGGCCGCCGCCGATGTCGAGGGTGGTGATCTGCCGGCGGCCGGCGGCCGTGTTGATGCGCTCGGCCAGGTCGTGGGCGGCCCGGACGCCCGCCGCCATGAGGTCGAGCGGTACGCCCTGGGAGCCGGTGTGGGTGTGCAGCCGGTTGAGCCAGGGGCGGTCGGCGTAGGCGCGCAGGATCCACTCCTCGGTGCCGGTGTCGCGCAGCGCGACGCCGAACTTCGAGGTGGCGGTCGCGGTGCTCATGGCGCCGATGCTGCCGCCGCCGATCTGCGGATTGACCCGCAGGCCGATGGGGGACGTGGTGGGGGCCGCGGTGACCAGCGTGTCGAGGCGGCCGAGTTCCTGCGGGTTGTCGGCGTTGACGGCGATGCCGAGGGCGAGTGCTTCGCGGAGTTCGGCGACGGTCTTGGCGGGGGAGTCCAGGACGATGCGGTCGGCCGGGAGGCCCGCGGCGCGGGCGATGGCGAGTTCGCCGGGGCTGGCGACCTCGGCGCCGAGGCCGAGGCCGTTGAGCAGCCGCAGGACCGGGACGAGCGCGGCGGCCTTGACGGCGAAGGTGTGGGTGACGGTCACGCCCGGGGTGGCGAAGGCCTCCTGGAGGGCGGCCGCGGCTTCGTGGATACCGGTGACGTCGAGGAGCCCGATGACCGGGTTGTCCGGAGTGAGTAGATTCTGATCCACTGCCGCGCGCAGCGCGTGGCCCCGTCGTGCTGTCGCGTTCGGCGTCATGCCGGCCATCCCATCACCCGGTATGGGGCAATGCCACCCCACCCTGTTGACTAGATGTATTCAGCAGGACAGGATGTGAATGGATAGATCCATCGATGTACAGAGGGAGGCCGGGCCGATGTCGGGACCGAGGATCGTGCGGGCGCCGCGCGGTACGGAACTGAGCACTCAGGGTTGGCAGCAGGAAGCCGCGCTGCGGATGCTCCAGAACAACCTCGACCCGGAGGTCGCCGAGCACCCCGAGAAGCTGGTCGTCTACGGAGGCACCGGGAAGGCCGCGCGCGACTGGCGGTCGTTCGACGCCATGATCCGCACCCTGCAGACGCTGAAGCAGGACGAGACGATGCTCGTCCAGTCCGGCCGTCCCGTCGGCGTGATGCAGACGCACGAGTGGGCGCCGCGGGTGCTCATCGCCAACTCCAACCTGGTCGGCGACTGGGCCAACTGGGAGGAGTTCCGCCGCCTGGAGGCGCTGGGCCTGACCATGTACGGCCAGATGACGGCCGGCTCGTGGATCTACATCGGTACCCAGGGCATCCTGCAGGGCACCTACGAGACGTTCGCCGCGGTCGCCGCCAAGAAGTTCGGCGGCACGCTGGCCGGGACCATCACGCTGACCGCCGGGCTCGGCGGCATGGGCGGCGCGCAGCCGCTGGCCGTCACCATGAACGGTGGCGTCGTGATCTGTATCGACGTGGACCCGCGCGCGATCTCGCGCCGTATCGAGCACCGCTACCTGGACGTCAGGGCCGACTCCCTGGCGCACGCGATGCAGCTCGCCACCGAGGCCCGCGACAAGCGCGAGCCGCTGTCGATCGGGCTGCTGGGCAACGCCGCCGAGCTGCTGCCGCAGATGCTCGCCGAGGGCGCGCCCATCGACATCGTCACCGACCAGACCTCCGCGCACGACCCGCTGGCCTATCTGCCGGTCGGCATCGCGTTCGACGAGATGGCCACGTACGCGGCCGAGAAGCCCGCCGACTTCACGCTGCGGGCCCGTGAGTCGATGGCCCGGCACGTCGAGGCGATGGTCGGCTTCATGGACGCCGGCGCCGAGGTCTTCGACTACGGCAACTCGATCCGCGGTGAGGCACAGCTCGCCGGGTACGACCGGGCGTTCGACTTCCCCGGGTTCGTGCCCGCCTACATCCGGCCGCTGTTCTGCGAGGGCAAGGGCCCGTTCCGCTGGGCGGCACTGTCCGGCGAGGCGTCCGACATCCACAAGACGGACAAGGCGATCCTCGAGCTGTTCCCCGAGAACGAGTCGCTGCACCGCTGGATCAAGCTGGCGCAGGACAAGGTCCACTTCCAGGGCCTGCCCGCCCGGATCTGCTGGCTCGGCTACGGCGAGCGCGACAAGGCGGGCGAGCGCTTCAACGACATGGTCGCCAGCGGTGAGCTGGCCGCGCCTGTCGTCATCGGCCGCGACCACCTGGACTGCGGCTCGGTGGCCTCGCCGTACCGCGAGACCGAGGCGATGCTCGACGGCTCCGACGCCATCGCCGACTGGCCGCTCCTCAACGCCATGGTCAACGTCGCCTCCGGCGCGTCCTGGGTCTCCATCCACCACGGTGGCGGCGTCGGCATGGGCCGTTCCCTGCACGCGGGACAGGTCACGGTCGCGGACGGCACCGAGCTCGCGGGCGAGAAGATCCGCCGGGTGCTGACGAACGACCCGGGCATGGGCGTCATCCGGCACGTCGACGCGGGCTACGACCGCGCCGACGAGATCGCCGACGAGCGCGGTGTGCGGATCCCGATGCGCGAGGGCGACTCCGAGTGAGTTTCCACAGCATGTGGACGGAGCTGCTGCCGATCGGCCGCAGCTCCGTCTCCGGGGGATACCGCCGCTACGCCTGGAGCGGCGCCGACCTGGACTGCCGGGCGTGGTTCCGGGCGCAGGCGGAAGGCCGCGGCCTGACGTACGAGGTCGACCGCAACGGCAACCAGTGGGCCTGGCTGGGCGACCCGGCCGCCGGTGACGCCGTCGTCACCGGCTCGCACCTGGACTCCGTACCGGACGGCGGCGCCTTCGACGGGCCGCTGGGCGTCGTCTCGTCCTTCGCGGCGCTCGACGAACTGCGCGAGCGCGGTGCGGCGTTCGGCAAGCCGCTGGCCATCGTCAACTTCGGTGACGAGGAGGGCGCCCGGTTCGGGCTCGCCTGCGTCGGATCGCGGCTGGCCGCCGGGCAGCTCACCAAGGACAAGGCGTACGCACTGCGCGACGCGGACGGCGTCAGCCTGCCGCAGGCCATGGAGCAGGCCGGTTACGACCCGGCCGGCATCGGCCCGGACCCGGAGCGGCTCGCCCGCATCGGCGCGTTCGTGGAACTCCACGTCGAGCAGGGCCGGGCGCTGGACCTGAGCGGTGACGCCGTCGGCATCGCGTCCGCGATCTGGCCGCACGGCCGCTGGCGGTTCGACTTCCACGGCGAGGCCAACCACGCGGGCACCACCCGCCTGGAGGACCGCCGCGACCCGATGCTCAACTACGCCGACACGGTGCTGGCCGCCCGCCGGGAGGCCCAGGCCGCCGGGGCGCTGGCCACCTTCGGCAAGGTGAGCGTCGAGCCCAACGGCGTCAACGCCATCGCCTCGCTGGTGCGCGGTTGGCTCGACTCCCGGGCCGCCGACCAGGAGACGCTGGACCGGGTGGTGGCCGGGATCGAGGCCGCCGCGGCCGAGCGGGGGGCCCGCGACGGCATCGACGTCCGCGTCACCCGTGAGTCGTTCACCTCGGTCGTCGAGTTCGAGCACGCGCTGCGCGACGAGGTCGCGAAGCTGCTCGGCGGCGTCGTCCCGGTGCTGCCGACCGGCGCGGGACACGACGCCGGGATCCTGTCGGCGAGTGCCCCGACCGCCATGCTGTTCGTACGCAACCCCACCGGCGTCTCGCACTCACCCGCCGAGACCGCCGCCGAGGACGACTGCCTCGCCGGGGTGACCGCGCTCGCCGACGTACTGGAAGGTCTCGCGTGCAGCTGACGTACTGGACGGAACACGCCTGGCTCAACGGGGTCGTCGAGCCGGGCGTGGCGATCGACACGGCCGGTGGCCGCATCACCGGCGTCAGGACCGGGGTCGACACGCCACCTCCCGGTGCCGTCGCGCTGCGCGGATTCACCCTGCCGGGACTGGCCAACGCGCACTCGCACGCCTTCCACCGGGCGCTGCGCGGCACCGTCCAGGTCGGGTCCGGCACCTTCTGGACCTGGCGCGAGATCATGTACTCGATCGCGGCGGAGCTCGACCCCGACACCTACTACGCGCTCGCGCGGGCGGTGTACGCGGAGATGGCGCTGGCCGGCATCACCTGCGTCGGTGAGTTCCACTATCTGCACCACGGTCCCGGCGGCACACCGTACGACGACCCCAACGCCATGGGCGAGGCCCTGATCGCCGCCGCGGGCGAGGCGGGCATCCGGATCACGCTGCTGGACACCGCTTACTTCTCGTCCGGATTCGGCGCGCCCCCCGACCGGCACCAGGTGCGGTTCGCCGACGCGGGCCCCGACGCCTGGGCGGAGCGCGCCGACGCCCTCAAGGACCGCGACCACGTCCGGATCGGCGCGGCGATCCACTCGGTGCGCGCCGTGCCGCCGGCCGGGATCGCCAGGGCGGCGGAGTGGGCGGCGGCGCGGCAGGCCCCGCTGCACGTCCATCTGTCGGAGCAGCCGGCCGAGAACGAGGCCTGTCTGAAGGCCCACGGCCGCACACCGACACGGCTGCTCGCGGACCACGGGGCGCTGGGCCCCCGGACCTCCGCCGTGCACGCCACGCACCTCACCGGTGCGGACATCCGGCTGCTCGGCGACAGCGGCACGGTCGTCTGCATGTGCCCCACCACCGAACGCGACCTCGCCGACGGCATCGGCCCGGCGCGCGAGGTCCAGCTCGCCGGCAGCCCGCTGTCGCTCGGCAGCGACAGTCACGCCGTCATCGACCTGCTCGAAGAAGCCCGCGCCATGGAACTCGACGAGCGGCTGCGCACCCGCACCCGCGGGCACTGGACCGCGGCCCAACTGCTGCGGGCCGCCACCGCGGACGGCCATGCCTCGCTCGGCTGGGCGGACGCCGGTCAGCTGGAGACGGGCGCGCTCGCCGACTTCACCACCGTCGCCCTGGACTCGGTCCGCACCGCCGGCACGCTGCCGCGCCTCGCCGCGGAGACGGCCGTTTACGCCGCGACGGCCACGGACGTACGGCACACCGTGGTGGGCGGGCGGCACATCGTCCGGGACGGTGTCCACCAGCTGGTGCCGGACGTGCCGGCCGCGATGGGCGCGGCCGTCGCCCGTCTGCGCCGTTCCTGATTTCTCCCCCAGCTACCGCTGGGAGGTGCCCCCAGACCCACGGAGATCGCGCGATGCCCACGACCCTCATCACCAACATCGGCAGCCTGGTCACCAACGACCCGTCCCTCGGCACCGGGCCGCTCGGGCTGGTCGCGGACGCGGCGGTGGTCATGGCCGACGGCCTGATCGCCTGGGTCGGCCCGGCGGAGCGGGCGCCCGGCGCCGACGAGGTGTACGACGCGGGGGGCCGGGCGGCGCTGCCCGGATTCGTCGACTCGCACTCGCATCTGGTGTTCGGCGGTGACCGCACCCAGGAGTTCAACGCCCGGATGTCCGGCACGCCGTACACCGCCGGCGGCATCAGGACCACGGTCGCCGCGACCCGCGCCGCCAGTGACGCCGAGCTGGACGCCAACGTGGCCCGCTATGTGGCCGAGGCGCGGCGGCAGGGCACCACGACCATCGAGACGAAGTCCGGCTACGGGCTGACCCCGGAGGACGAGGCCCGCAGTCTGCGCATCGCCGCCGCGCACACCCCGGAGACCACCTACCTGGGCGCGCACATCGTCGCGCCGGAGTACGCGGACGACCCGGCCGGCTACGTCGACCTGGTCACCGGGCCGATGCTGGAGGCCTGCGCGCCGCACGCCCGCTGGGTGGACGTGTTCTGCGAGAAGGGGGCGTTCGACGGCGACCAGGCGCGGGCGGTCCTCACCGCGGGCGCCCGGGCCGGACTGATCCCGCGGGTGCACGCGAACCAGCTGACCTACGGGCCCGGCGTGCAGCTGGCGGTCGAGCTGGGGGCGGCGTCCGCCGACCACTGCACGCATCTGACGGACGCGGACGTCGACGCGCTCGCGTCCAGCGGTGGTGTGACCGTCGCGACGCTGCTGCCCGGCGCCGAGTTCTCCACCCGCGCCACCTACCCCGACGCCCGCCGGCTGATCGACGCGGGCGCGGTGGTGGCGCTGTCCACGGACTGCAATCCGGGGTCGAGCTTCACCAGCTCGATGCCGTTCTGCATCGCCGTCGCCGTACGGGACATGCGGATGACGCCCGACGAGGCGGTCGCGGCCGCGACGCTCGGTGGCGCGCGGGCGCTGCGCAGGGACGACGTCGGAAGGATCACGGCGGGGGCGCGAGCTGATCTGATGCTGCTCGACGCCCCCAGCCATGTACATCTGGCCTACCGGCCCGGTGTGCCGCTGGTCAGCCGGGTGTGGCAGGGCGGGGTCCGCGCCGCCTGACCCGTGGCCGGGCGGCGCTCACCGTCACTCCTCGACGAGCAGCCCGCGCCGCAGGCGCGCCAGTGTCCGGGAGAGCAGGCGCGAGACGTGCATCTGTGAGATGCCGAGCTCCTCGCCGATCTCCGACTGGGTGAGGTTGCCGGTGAAGCGCAGCGAGAGGATCTTGCGGTCACGCGCCGGGAGCTCGGCGATCAGCGGCTTCAGGGACTCGATGTACTCGATGCCTTCGAGGTCGTGGTCCTCGTAGCCGATGCGGTCGGTCAGCGCGCCCTCGGAGTCGTCCTCGTCGGGCTGGGCGTCGAGCGAGCTCGCGGTGTACGCGTTGCTCGCGGCCATGCCCTCGATGACCTCTTCCGCGGTGATCCGCAGCCGGGCGGCCAGCTCGGCCACGTTCGGCGAGCGGTCCAGCTGCTGGGCCAGCTCGTCGCCGGCCTTGGCCAGGTCGAGCCGTAGCTCCTGCAGCCGGCGGGGGACCCGTACCGACCAGCTGGTGTCACGGAAGAAGCGCTTGATCTCGCCGATGATCGTCGGCATCGCGAAGGTGGGGAACTCCACACCGCGGCTGAGCTCGAAGCGGTCGATCGCCTTGATCAGGCCGATCATGCCGACCTGGATGATGTCCTCCATCGGCTCGCTGCGGGTGCGGAACCGGGAAGCCGCGAACTTCACCAGGGCGAGATTGAGTTCCACGAGCGTGTTGCGCACGTAGGAGTATGCGTACGTGCCCTCGTCCAGCGTCTCGAGGCGCAGGAACAGTGTCTTGGACAGGGCGCGTGCGTCGACCGGACCCACCGTCTCGAACGGGGGTATCTCGGGGAGGCCCTCCAGCCCCTCCGGCTCTTCCAGGTCTTCCTGCTCAGAGCCAACGGACGGGCTGGTCGTCGTCGCGGTGATCGCGTCAGGCCGGGGTGTCATGCTCTCCTCCCTCGGTTACGGCATCAGGCTGCCGGTGCCATGCCGCTAATACGGTGTGCTGCGCCTCCGAGGCGGCCGGGTTTCGATAGGTGTTGTTCAAGCCCTACCCCGTTTCACGCTGGTGGCGCAACTTCCGGCCGACTGTCCTCACGGGCGATTAGCGGGCCGCGGAGGGGGCAGGCGGGAGGCATCCGAGGGGCGTCCACCGGCAGCTGAGGGGTAGCTTCCACGTGATTCGGGATGCGCGTAGGGTTCGGAGTGCGCATGACCCAAGATTCCAGAGGAGCGCACATGGACCGCGGGATGGTCGGTACGGCCGGCCGGGACCGGTTGCACGTGGACGTGCGACAGCACGGCACGTACGCCGTTGTCACGCCTGCGGGCGAGCTCGACCACCACACGGCGGAGCTGCTCAGCGAGCCGCTCGAAGCGTGTGTCGCCGCGGGCTGCACCAAGCTCGTGGTGGACTGCTCCCAGCTGGATTTCTGTGATTCCACCGGATTGAACGTCCTGCTGGGCGCCCGGCTGAAGGCGGAGGCGGCCGGTGGGAAGGTCCATCTGGCGGGTATGCTGCCGGTGGTCGCTCGTGTGTTCGAGATCACGGGTGCCGAAGCCGTGTTCACCGTCCACGCAACCCTGGACGAGGCATTGCAGGAGTGACGGAAGCATCGCCGGTGGCGATCTCCCACTCCACCCTGTTTGGTAGAGCTCCCGAGGTGTCCCCGGGAATTCGTCGGGCAGGAGACTCCTGAAACTGTCGGACATCGGTGAGGTGAGGCGCTGATGAGCACCACTCGGCCCCACGCGGCGGACGACCGCGGTTCGGACCCGGGCGACATTGTCGTGCCCGAGGCCGGATCCGCGCGGGTTCTGCGGCTCCTGGGTGAGAGTGCCATCGTCCCGCGCGCCCGCGACTTCACTCGCGAGGCGCTGCAGGCCTGGGGCTGGCTGCCCGCCTCCTCCCCGGAGCGCCGGGCCGCGGCCGAGGACGTGCTCCTCGTCGTCTCGGAACTGGTCACCAACGCGTGTCTGCACGCGGACGGCCCCGATGAGCTGCGGCTGATCCACAGTCCCAAGGTGCTGCGACTCGAGGTCGCCGACAGCGGGGCCGGTGAGCCGGTGCCGCGCGTTCCGCACCGGGCGGGCCGGCCCGGCGGGCACGGCATGTTCATCGTGCAGCGGCTCTGCACGGACTGGGGCGTCGCCCGGCATGCCGGGCAGCCGGGCAAAACGGTCTGGGCCGAACTCGCAGCTCCCGCCTGATTTCCCCCTCTGCACTTCCCTTCCCTCTCCAAGATCACGGGCGTACTGTCGGCCGCCGAATCTGATGTGCCGTCAGTAACTTGTGGCGGAAGGGAGAAGAGCCGATGAAACACGTCATGAACAGCGTCCTCAGCAGAGCGGCCGCCCGCGGTGGAGTGCTGGCCCTCGCGACGGCGACCGCGGCGGGTGCGGCGCTGTTGGTCGCCCCGGCCGCACACGCCGAAACCGTGGACGTCGCCTACAGCTGTCAGTCGCCGATCGGGAAGAAGGACGCGGTGTCGCCCATCGACATCACGAGCGTCCCGTCCGGCTCCGGCTACAAACTCACGATGAGCTTCAAGAAGGGTGTCTCCTCCAGCCCGATCGAACTCGGCAAGGGGGCGATGAACCCGAGCGCGACGATCAAGGTCGGCGGTGCGGACCCCGGTTCGGTGTCGGTGGTCGGCGCCGCGAACGACGCGGCGATCCCCGCCAACACCCCCATCAAGATCAATGACCTGACGGGCACCTACACGCCCAAGAAGTCGGGCAAGGTCACCTTCACGGCCGGCGTGCTCACCATCAAGGCCCTCGGCACGGTCACGACCTGCAACGCCACCAACAGCCCCAAGCCCTCGCTGTCGCTGGACGTCAAGGCGGCGGGTGGTGGCGGCGACAGCGGTGCCACGGCCCCGCCGGACACCACGCTGCCGCAGACCGGTCCTGCCGACAGCGCCGTGGCACTGGGCACCTTCGGCGGCACGGTACTGCTCGCCGGGGTCGCCGGCGTGCTCTGGCTCACCCGCCGGGCTGCCGGCACCCGCTGATCCGGGCCCGTGGCACCGACTCGGGCGTCGGTGCCGCGGCCCGGCATGTCCGCTGTCGCAACTGCCCTGACCAGTAAGGACGTTGTATCTGACGGGCAGTCAAATCTGGTCGTCCGGCTCCATTGACTTCTTTCGGCCGTCCCGTCTCAATGTCCAGCGTCGGCGCAGAGGAAAAGGGACGCTGCGCCCGGACCGTGATCAAGGGGACAAGATGATCGCTCACGCGCGAAGATCCGTCATGCGCGGACGGAGACTGGCCGCCGTGCTCGGGGCCGCCGCACTCATGGTGGGGGGCGGCGCGGTGCTCGCGGCGCCCGCCCAGGCGGCGACGGCCGTGGACTTCCAGACGCACTGCATTCCGCCCGCCGTGGCCGGGCTGCCGCCCATCGACGGCGTGTCCAACGCGACCGTGTCGGTCGCGCCCGCGAACCCGAAGGTCGGTGACACGGTCACCGTCACCTACACCCTCACCAAGGCGGCCGCGAGCAACCCGACCGACATCGCGCTGCCCGCCGATGTCGTCACGCCCCGCGCCAGCGTCGTGCTCGGCGGTGTCCAGACCGGCGCCGTCGCCGTGACCGGCCCCAAGAGCAACCCGCCGATCCCGGGCAAGGGCTCCTTCCCGCCGCTGGTCATGACCGGCACCTTCGTGGTCACCGCTCCCGGCGCCATCACCCTGTCGCCCGGTGACTACACCATCCACACCAGCTACATCCTGGAGCTGGACACCGTCTGCACGGTCACCAACGGCCCCGCGCCGGTCTCCGAGACCGTCACCGCGAGCCCGGCGACCACCCCCAACCCGCGCACCCTGGCGCTGGGCTCGTCCCAGGGCGACCCGGGCACCGCGGTCGCCGTCACCGGCGGCCACTTCACCGCGGGCGCGACCGTCACGGTCCTGGCCATCGCCGGGTCCAACCCGACCGCGGACATGGCCTCCGCGACCGCCGACGCGCAGGGCGGCTTCACCGCCTCGCTCGTCGTCAACGACCTCGCGACCACCGGCATCGTGGCCTTCGAGGGCGCGAGCTACGACCCGGCGACCGCCGCGGGCCCGGTCGCGTACAAGGTCAACGACAACACGCCGATCCCGCCGGGGAGCCAGAAGCTGAACGCCTCGGTCACCGCCGGGACGCTCTCCATGACCCAGGCCGGCGACACCGTGGAGATGACCCCGGTGAACTTCGGCGACGGCGGCGCTTCGACCGGCGCACTGCAGACGGTCACCGTCAAGGACTTCCGCGGCGGCGCCGCGGGCTGGTCCCTGACCGGTGCGGTCACCGACTTCAAGGGCCCGGGAGGCGCCGTCATCGGTGCCGACAAGCTCAGCTGGACCCCGTCCTGCACCGCGAAGGCGGGCAGCCTCAGTGTCTGCGCGGCGGGTTCGCCCGGCGCCGTGGGCACGGCCGGCGCCACGCTGGCCACCACGTCCAACGGCACCGTGACCGGTGGTGAGTTCACCGCCGACGCGGGCCTGTCGCTGAACGTCCCGGCCTACTCCGGCCCAGGAACCTATTCCGGAGTCTTGACCCTGACCCTGACCTGACGCACAGTCAGTTAACTCGGACCGAGGGAGATGCCAGACATGTCGAGGGCCAAGGCGTGCGCAGTGCTGCTGACGGTCGCCGCGTTGCTCGGCATCGGTCTCGGTCCCGCGGCAGGACCGGCCGGCGCCGCGGACAACGGGCGCTGGTCGGTCTTCCCCGCCCCGGCGGGCGGGGCCAAGGACAAGACGAGTACCAGCCAGGAACGACAGTTCTTCACCCTGGAGGCGGGACCGGGGACCACCGTCAAGGACAAGGTCTCGGTCTCCAACCTCTCCGACGCGCCGATGCAGTTCAGGATCTACGGCGCCGACGCGTACAACACCCCGCGCGACGGCGGCTTCGCCGTGCGCGGCCCCGAGGAGACCAACAAGGACATCGGCACCTGGGTGAAGCTCGCCCAGGGCAGCCTCACCGTCCCGCCCAGGACCCGCGCCGACATCCCGTTCACCCTCACCATCCCCGACACCGCCACCCCCGGCGACCACCCCGGCGCGATCGTCGCCCTCAACACCGAGACCGACAAGAGCAAGGGGAGCGTCGCGGTCGGCGTCCGGCGGGCCGTCGGCGCCCGGATCTACCTCCGGGTGAGCGGCCCCAGCCTCCCCGCGCTCTCCGTGGAGAACGTCCGGGTCGACCACGGCCAGCCCTGGCTGCCCGGCACCGGCAGGAGCAACGCCACCATCCACTACACCCTGGTCAACCGGGGCAACGTCTCGCTGCTGCCGCGCCTGCGGGTCAAGGCCACCGGGCTGTTCGGCAACACCCTGCTGGACCGGCGGGCCAAGGGGCTGCCGCTGGAACTCCTGCCGGGACAGCAGGTCGAACTGGCCGAGAAGTGGGCCGGGTCGCCGCAGTTCGACCGGGTGAGCGTGCAACTCACCGTCACCACCGACCGGGGCGAACTCAACGAGACGGCCGGCGTCTCGTTCTTCGCCGTCCCCTGGCTCGCCGCCGGAGTACTGCTCGCCGGACTGGCGCTGCTGGCCGCCTGGTTCGTCGTCAGGCGCCGCAGGAACCGTCCGCCGCGGCCGGTGGAGGAGGACCCCGATCCCGATGCGGGGACGGCAGGGACAGCGGTCGGCGTGACGAGCGTGGGAAGCAGGGGCGGACAGGCGTGAGCACGATGCACAGGGAACTACTCCGGGCGACGGCGGCCGCCGTGTTCGCCGCGGCGCTGCTCGTGCTGTCCGCGCTCACCGCGCAGCCGTCGGACGCGGCGGCCCCGGTGGCGGTCCGCAACCCGGCGGCGGTCCAGGCGCCCGCCGCCGACGAGAAACCCGCGGTGGCGCTGTCGCCGCAGCAGGCCAAGCCCGGTACGGAGATCACCGTCACCGGCCGGGGCTGGAAGCCGACCACGCTGCTCACCCTCCTGGTCTGCGGGCAGAACGCGATCGGCGGCACCAACTCCTGCTCCAACGAGTCCGGCCGCGCGGTCACCACCGACGCCAAGGGCGGCTTCACCCAGAAGCTGCCGGCCGCCGCACCGCCCAAGCCCTGCCCCTGCGTCGTGCACGTCGCGACGGTGATGGGCGACTCCGTCACCGTCGACGCGCCGTTCGTCGTCACCGGGCATCCGGTCGCCGAGCTGCCGCAGACGTCCGGTGCCGGGCGGCTCGCGGTGCTCACCGCCAGGCTGCAGGGCGGCGGCGGACTGCTCACCTGGTTCGGCTCCCCGCCGCAGCGCCAACTGGTCTTCACCGTCGGCAATCTCGGCTCGGGGCCGGTGAAGAACCCGGTGTTCCAGGTCGGGGTCTCGCACGGTGTCTTCGCCCCGCAGTGGGAGGAGCAGCAGTGGAGCGGCAGCGTGGCGCCGGGGATGAAACAGCAGATCAAGCTGCCCGTCGAGCTGACCTCGGGGGCGCACGGCGACTACCGGGTACAGCTCAAGTACGGCGACAAGATGCTCGTCACCGAGCCGTGGGACGTCGGCCGGCCCTGGGGCGTCACGCTCTTCTGGATCCTGCTCTGCGTCGTCGTGCCGGCCGCGGTCTTCCGGATCGGGATGGCCGTCGTGGACAAGGCACGGCCGCGGCTGCCCGGCACGATCTACGCCTCCGGCCGCCGCCGTAAGGCCCCTTGGCGGCCCGCCGCGCTGCTCCACCTGCCGCCGCCCCGCCGTTCCGCGCCGTCCCAGCCGGCCAAGCCGGCGCCCAACGGCGTGCGCCCGCCGGGCTCCCGGCCGCCGGACGACACGGGCACGCTGCCCTGGTTCAGCCAGGGCACCCTGCCGGCGCCGCCCCCGGCCGACGGGCAGCAGCCCCCACCGACTTCCGCACCGAGTACCGAACGTCCATCTTCGAAGGGAAGCACGTGACGAATCGACTATCGCGACCGCGGAGGAGCAGGGCCGCCACCGCGGTCGGTGTCGCGCTCATGCTCGGCGGCGGCTCGGTGCTGCTGATCGCGGCACCCGCGCAGGCCGCCGAGTCCTCTTTCGCGACCAAGTGCATACCGCCGAAGATCGCCAACCTGCCCGACATCAACGGGACGACCAAGGCGGACATCACCGCGCCGGCGACCGCCAAGGTCGGCGACACGATCGACGTGACGTGGAAGACGGTGCAGGCCGCGTCGCAGAACCCGGGTGTCGCGGATCTGCCCGCCAACTCGGTGCTGCCCACCGGCAAGGTCACGATCGGCGGCGCGCAGACCGGGTCGCTGGACGTCGCGGGGACCCGGACCAATCCGGCGATCCCGAAGAACAGCCCCATGGTGCTGTCCGACATGAAGGGCAAGCTGAAGCTGACCGCCGCCGGTGACGTCACGCTCTCGCCCGGCGCGTACAACATCAACGCGAACTACATCATGTCGACCGACACCGCCTGCGCGCCGACCGGCACCGTTCCGGTCGCGGTCACGATCAAGGTGACGGGCGGCGGCACGACGACGTCCGGCGGTACGACGTCGGGCGGCACGACATCCGGTGGCACGACCACTTCGGGCACCACGGGTAGCACGACCACGTCCGGCGGCACCACTGGAGGCACCACCTCGGGCGGCACCACTGGAGGCACCACCACCGGTGGTACGACCGCCGGCGGTACGACGTCCGGTGGTCCGCCGGAAGGCGGTGGTGAGCCCAACGGCACCGTGCACAAGGGCACACCGGTCTCCGTGACCTTCGACTGCGGGTCGTTCGGCAAGCCGACCGGCCAGGTGGCCATCGACGCCACCAAGAGCAGCGCGGGTTACAACCTCTCCGTGCGGTTCATCGGTTCGGTCATGAAGACCCCCGCGCCGCTCCCCAAGGGCTTCATCACCGCGACCATGGCCGTCAAGGTGGCGGGCGCGGACAGCGGCACGGTCCAGGTCAAGGCGCCGCCCAACACCAAGGCGTTCGCCCAGAACGACCCGGTCACCCTCGATCCCCTCACCGGCGTCTACTCGCCGGGCAGGACCGGGCAGGTCACGCTGCACCCGGGCGCCCTGGCCGTCCAGCTCGCGCAGGGCGGCACTCCCGTCGCGACCTGCACGCCGACGAAGGCCGTCGACGCCTCGCTGACCCTCGACATCAAGGAGAAGGGCAGCGGCACCGGCGGTACCAACGGCAGCGCCGCCAACAGCGCGACCACCACCAGCGGCGGTCTCGCCCAGACCGGCGCCGACAACAACGGCTCGCTGCGCGCCCTCGGACTCGTCGCGGGCACCGTCCTGCTCCTCGGCGGCGCCGTCTTCACGTTCACCCCGTGGCGCAGGCTGCGCCACTGACCGCACCACCTGACCCCATGACGAAGCCCCGGCGACCGTACGGTCACCGGGGCTTCGTCACGCGTGCACGGGAAGGGACGTCAGCGGACGTCACCCATCAACGCGACGACCTTCTTGCGGTACATCCACACGGCGAAGCCGGCGAGGATGGCGAGGGCCGCTTCGAGGCCCACCATGCCGGTGCCGTTCAGATCCACACCCGCGATGGACAGCAGGCTGGTGGTGCAGTCGCCCGCGGTGACCGCGAGGAACCAGACACCCATCATCTGGCTGCCGTACTTGGCGGGGGCCATCTTCGTGGTGACCGAGAGGCCGACCGGCGAGAGACAGAGCTCACCGATGGTCTGGATCATGTAGATCGTGACGAGCCACATCGGGCTGACCTTCGTACCGTCCGAGGCCAGGCCCATCGGGACGACGAAGACGACGAACGAGGCCCCGATCAGGAACAGGCCCATGGCGAACTTCACCGTGGTGCTCGGTTCGCGGTTCTTCTTCGACAGCCAGATCCAGCCCCAGGCGATGACCGGGGCCAGCGCCATCACGAACAGCGGGTTCACGGACTGGAACCACGAGGACGGGAAGTCGATCCCGAACATCGAGCCCTGCGTCTTCGTCTCGCCGAAGATCGACATCGTCGATCCGCCCTGGTCGTAGATCATCCAGAACACGGCGGCGGCGACGAAGAACCAGATGTAGCCGCTCATCTTGGACTGCTCGGCGGCCGACAGCTCCTTGTCCTTCTTTATCCGGACCAGGACGCCGACCGGGATGACCAGGCCGATCACCGTGATCGGCACCAGCGCCCAGTTGAGCGTGTAGTGCCCGGTGAGAACGACCACACCGTAGAAGACCGAGGCGGCGATCAGCCACAGCAGGCCCTTGCGCAGGGTGGTGTTGCGCTCCTCGACCGACAGCGGCTTCGGGACGACGCTGCTGCGCTCGCTCAGGTGGCGGGTGCCGAGCAGGAACTGGACCAGGCCGAGGGCCATACCGACGGCGGCGAGGGCGAAGCCCAGGTGCCAGCTGTAGTTCTGGCCGACGGTGCCGATGATGAGCGGGGCGGCGAAGGCACCGATGTTGATGCCCATGTAGAAGACGGTGAAGCCGCCGTCACGACGCGGGTCGTTCGGCCCGTCGTAGAGGTGGCCGACCATCGTCGAGATGTTCGCCTTGAGCAGGCCGGAACCGAGCGCGACCAGTGCCAGGCCGACGAAGAACATCGCCTGGCCGGGGACGGCGAGCGTCAGGTGGCCGGCCATGATGATGCCCGCCGCGATGGCGACCGTCTTGCGCGGCCCCCAGACCCGGTCGCCGAACCAGCCGCCGGGCATGGCGAGCAGGTACACCATCGCCATGTAGATGGAGTAGATGGCCACGGCCGTGGCCGCCGTCATCGCGAGGCCGCCGCCCTGGGAGCCCTTCTCGGCGCCGGGGCCGCCGGCGATCAGATAGAGCGGGAGGAGGGCCTTCATGCCGTAGAAGCTGAACCGCTCCCACATCTCGGTCATGAAGAGAGTGGCCAGGCCGCGGGGGTGGCCGAAGAAGGTCTTGCCGCCCGGAGCAGGGGTCCCCTGCGGGGCGGCGTCCTTCGTCAGGCTGGACGCCATGGTCGATCCTTGTTCGCTCGGGACGCGCGACGGAACAGACCGCGCGCCCGGTGGGGGTGGCCGGCACCGACGCGCTATGGGGGCGCGCCGGGATCCACGCCCGCCGCGCGGTGCGCGCTGCGGACCCGGCCGTCAGGTCAATCACTCACTGCTGGTTTGTACCAGCCCCGTCACAGAAGAGGCCTTCGGCGCAGGTTGTGCGCGGAAGGACCCTGGGTGCTGCTACGGGCGATTCATTACTTTATGGCAGCCCAACACGTGGTATAGGGCGTCTTGAGACCTACCTCACAGGGCTCTTGGCACCGCTACCTCGGCCCCTGCCCACGCGGACTACCATCAAGCCCATGACCCGCGTACTTCTTGCCGAGGACGACGCATCCATCTCGGAACCGCTCGCGCGCGCCCTGCGCCGCGAGGGCTACGAGGTCGAAGTGCGTGAGGACGGGCCCACCGCGCTCGAAGCCGCCCTGTTGGGCGCCGTCGATCTGGTGGTGCTCGACCTGGGGCTGCCCGGTATGGACGGCCTCGACGTATGCCGCAGGATCCGTACCGAGGGACACACCTTCCCGGTGCTGGTGCTCACCGCCCGTGCCGACGAGGTCGACACGGTGGTCGGCCTGGACGCCGGTGCCGACGACTACGTCACCAAGCCGTTCCGGCTCGCCGAACTGCTGGCGCGGGTCCGGGCGCTGCTGCGCCGCGGCACCACCGACGCGCCGCAGCCCTCCACCCACGGAGTGCGGATCGACGTCGAGTCGCACCGCGCCTGGATGGGCGACGACGAGCTGCAGCTCACCGCGAAGGAGTTCGACCTCCTGCGGGTCCTGGTGCGCGACGCGGGCCGGGTCGTCACCCGCGAGCAGCTGATGCGCGAGGTGTGGGACACCACATGGTGGTCGTCGACCAAGACGCTCGACATGCACATCTCCTGGCTGCGCAAGAAGCTCGGCGACGACGCGACCGCGCCCCGGTACATCTCCACCGTGCGCGGTGTGGGGTTCCGGTTCGAGAAGAACTAGCCGAAGGCTGACACCCTTCACCCATGCGCCGCCGACTGATCTCCTCCACGCTCGCTGTCGTCCTCGTCGTCATCGCGGTCTTCGGGCTCTCGCTCGTCATCGTCGAGACCCGCACGATCGAGAGCAGCGCGCAGGAGAGCGTCGACTCCGAGGCGGTCCGGCTGGCGGGCAGCGTCGACAGCCGCCGGGCCAGCGGGGAGAAGGTCGACACCGGCTCGCTGGCGCAGCAGGTGGCCGCCGACCGGTTCGCGGTGGTCCGGATCCCGGGCAGCGCGCCCATCGAGATCGGGACCCGGCCCTCGGGCCGGGTGATCACCTCGACCCAGACCGGCGACGACGGCGCGAGCGTGGTCGTCGAGGAGTCCCGTTCCAAGATCAGCCAGGAGATCGGCAGGACCCTGCTGGTCATCCTGGCCGTGGCGCTGCTCGCGGTGCTGGCGGCCGTGATCCTCGCGGTGCGGCAGGCCCGCCGGCTCGGCAGCCCGCTGACCGACCTCGCCGAGACCGCCGAGCGGCTCGGCTCCGGCGACCCGCGGCCGCGGCACCGCCGCTACGGGGTGCCGGAGCTGGACCGGATCGCCGACGTCCTGGACGCGAGCGCGGAGCGGATCGGCCGGATGCTGACCGCCGAGCGGCGGCTCGCCGCCGACGCCTCGCACCAGCTGCGGACGCCCCTGTCGGCGCTCTCGATGCGGCTGGAGGAGATCGTGGCCACCGCGGACGACGAGGACGCCGTCAAGGAGGAGGCGACGATCGCGCTGGGCCAGGTCGAGCGGCTCACCGATGTGGTGCAGCGGCTGCTGACCAACGCCCGCGACCCGCGGTCCGGCTCGGCGGTCGACTTCGACCTCGACGACGTGATCAAGCAGCAGATGGAGGAGTGGCGCCCGGCCTCGCAGAGCGAGGGGCGCACCATCATCCGCTCCGGCACCCAGGGCCTGCGGGCCGTCGGCACCCCCGGGGCGGTCTCCCAGGTGCTGGCCACCCTGATCGAGAACTCGCTCATGCACGGCGCCGGCACGGTCGGCCTGCACACCCGGGTGACCGGCAACCAGGCCGTCGTGGAGGTCACGGACGACGGGCCGGGCGTACCGCCGGACCTGGGCGCCCGGGTCTTCGAGCGGACGGTCAGCGGCCGCAACTCCACCGGACTGGGGCTGGCCGTGGCCCGTGACCTGGCCGAGGCGGACGGCGGGCGGCTGGAGCTGCTCCAGCAGCGGCCGCCGGTCTTCGCGCTCTTCCTGGCCCAGGAGGATCCGTCGGGGCAGCCGCGGAAGCCCCGAGGGGACGCCGGCTCGTCACCCGCGTAGGCCGGGGGACCTACTGCGTGGTGCGGCTGTGCGGCGCGGAATCGGTGTCCGCCTCCGCCGAGGCGAGGATCGACTCCGCCTGCTCCGCCACCTCGCGGGCCGGCAGCGCCTTGAAGACCCAGGTCCGGTAGGACCAGAAGCGGAAGAGGGTGGCCACGCCGATGCCGGCGAACTTGAAGATGTTGCTCTGCAGCGAGCTGTCCCAGCCGAACCCGTACGTCGCCACGTAGAGCACGCCGTTCTCGATGACCAGGCCGACGGCGCTGAAGCCCAGGAAGAGGCCCAGCTCCTTCGAGCGGCTGCTCCGGTCGCGGTCACGGTAGGTGAAGTACCGGAAGCCGATGTAGTTGAAGAGAATCGATACGGCGGTGGCGATGATGCCCGCCCGTACCGTCTGCAGACCAGTGGTGTGCCGGACCAGGTTGAAGACCCCGAGGTTCACCAGGACGCCCGCGCCACCGACCGCACCGAACTTGGCGACCTCGCGGTACAGGGACCCCAAACGGGACTGCACGGTCTGGCGTCCGCTCATGATGATCCGCTCGGCCCTGTCTGTCGGTGTGACCCGCCCGGGGCCCGTGGTCTGGTCTCGTGGTCCAGTCGTACTGGCTCTTCATGCTAACCGCACGGGCCGAGGGCCTGCCCGTGGGTGGCGTCATTCGGGGGTCCGCCCGCCCGATATCCTGGGGAACGTGACATTCCCGGTAGTCGGCATGATCGGCGGCGGCCAGCTCGCCCGTATGACCCACGAAGCGGGCATCCCGCTCGGTATCAGGTTCAAACTCCTCAGCGACACCCCGCAGGACTCGGCGGCGCAGGTGGTGAGCGATGTCGTCATCGGCGACTACCGCGATCTGGAGACCCTCCGCGCCTTCGCGCAGGGCTGCGACGTGATCACGTTCGATCACGAACACGTCCCCACCGAGCATCTGCGCGTCCTGGAGGCGGACGGCATCGCCGTCCGCCCGGGACCCGACGCCCTGCAGCACGCCCACGACAAGGGCGTGATGCGGGCGAAGCTCAGCGAGATCGGGGTGCCGTGCCCGCGGCACCGGATCGTCACGGACCCGGCGGACGTCGCGCGGTTCGCCGCGGAGGGTGACGGCTTCCCGGTCGTCCTCAAGACCGTGGTCGGCGGGTACGACGGCAAGGGCGTGTGGGTCGTGCGTGACGAGGACGGGGCCGCGGACCCGTTCCTGGCCGGCGTCCCGGTGCTCGCGGAGGAGAAGGTCGACTTCGTACGGGAACTGGCGGCCAACGTCGTGCGCTCGCCGCACGGCCAGGCCGTCTCGTACCCGGTCGTGGAATCCGTGCAGGTCAACGGGGTGTGCGACACCGTCATCGCCCCGGCGCCCGACCTCAGCGCCGAGCTGTCCGCGCAGGCCCAGCAGCTCGCGCTGACCATTGCCGCCGAGCTGGGCGTCGTCGGACACCTCGCGGTCGAGCTGTTCGAGACCCGGGACGGCCGGATCCTGGTCAACGAACTGGCGATGCGCCCGCACAACAGCGGCCACTGGACCCAGGACGGCGCGATGACCTCCCAGTTCGCCAACCATGTGCGCGCGGTCCTGGACCTGCCGCTCGGCGACCCGCGCCCGCGCGCGAAGTGGACGGTCATGGCCAACGTCCTCGGCGGCGACTTCCCCGATATGTACTCCGCGTACCTGCACTGCATGGCCCGTGACCCGCAGCTCAAGATCCACATGTACGGCAAGGACGTGAAGCCGGGCCGCAAGGTCGGCCACGTCAACACCTACGGCGACGACCTGGCGGATGTGCGCGAGCGCGCCCGGCACGCGGCCGACTACCTGCGAGGAACGATCACCGAATGACCGCCCACCCGTCGCCCGGCCCCCACTCCTATGGGAGCGCTGACGCGCGCACCTCTCCTGTCATCGGCATCGTCATGGGCTCCGACTCCGACTGGCCCGTCATGGAAGCCGCCGCCCAGGCGCTGGACGAGTTCGAGATCCCGTACGAGGTCGACGTCGTCTCGGCACACCGGATGCCGCGCGAGATGATCGCGTACGGCGAGCAGGCCGACGGCCGCGGCCTCAAGGCGATCATCGCGGGCGCGGGCGGCGCCGCGCACCTCCCGGGCATGCTCGCCTCCGTCACCCCGCTGCCGGTCATCGGCGTGCCCGTACCGCTGAAGTACCTCGACGGCATGGACTCGCTGCTGTCCATCGTCCAGATGCCGGCCGGCGTCCCGGTCGCCACGGTGTCCGTCGCGGGCGCGCGTAACGCGGGCCTCCTCGCCGTCCGCATCCTCGCCGCCCACGACCCCGAACTCCTCGGCAGGATGCGGCACTTCCAGGAAGAGCTGAACGAACAGGCCACCGACAAGGGCAAGCGGCTGCGCGCCAAGGTCCAGGGTGCGGCAGGCTTCGGGTTCGGCAAGTAACCAAGGAGACCCGATGGACCTGATCGCCCGCGCCACGGAACTGCTCGCCGCCCACCCCGTCGTGGACGGGCACAACGACCTCCCGTGGGCGCTGCGCGAGCAGGTCCGCTACGACCTCGACCGGCTCGACATCGGCACCGACCAGAGCGCCTCGCTGCACACCGACATCCCCCGTCTGCGCGCCGGCGGCGTCGGCGCGCAGTTCTGGTCGGTCTACGTGCGCAGCGACCTGGCCGGCGACGACGCGGTCTCCGCGACCCTCGAACAGATCGACGTGGTGCGCCGGATGACCGAGCGCTACACCGACGACCTGCGGCTCGCGCTCACCGCCGACGACATGGAGACGGCGCGCGCCGAGGGCCGGATCGCCTCCCTCATGGGCGCCGAGGGCGGCCACAGCATCAACTGCTCGCTCGCCACCCTGCGCGCCCTGCACCAGCTCGGCGTCCGCTACATGACGCTCACCCACAACGACAATCTCCCGTGGGCGGACTCGGCGACCGACGAGCGTCGCGCGGGCGGCCTCACCGCCTTCGGTGAGGAGGTCGTCCGGGAGATGAACCGCTGCGGCATGCTCGTCGACCTGTCCCACGTCTCCGCCGACACCATGCGGGACGCACTGCGCGTCAGCGAAGCGCCGGTGATCTTCTCGCACTCGTCCGCGCGCGCCGTCTGCGACCACGTGCGCAACATCCCGGACGACGTCCTGGCCCTGCTGCCCGCCAACGGTGGCGTCGCCATGGCCACCTTCGTCCCGAAGTTCATCCTCACGGACGCGGTCGCCTGGACCCAGGCCGCCGACGAGAACATGCGGGCCAACGGTCTGCACCACCTCGACACCACGCCCGCGGGCATGGCCGTCCAGCGCGCCTACGAGGCGGCGAACCCGCGCCCCGTCGCCACACCGTCCACGGTCGCGGACCACCTCGACCACATGCGCGAGGTGGCCGGCGTCGACCACCTCGGCCTCGGCGGCGACTTCGACGGCACGGCCTTCACCCCGTCGGGCCTGGACGACGTCGCCGGCTACCCGAACCTCATCGCCGAACTCCTGGGCAGGGGCTGGTCGGACGAGGACCTGGCGAAGCTGACGTGGCGGAACGCGGTGCGGGTGTTGCGGGACGCGGAAGCGGTTGCCGTCGTGGCGCAGGCGAAGAGGGGTCCGTCGCTGGCGACGCTTGCTGAGCTGGACGGCTAGCGCCGGGTTGCAGGTTTGCACCGGCGTGCGGTGGGTCGGGGGCCGGGCCCTCCGGGGTGGGTTTCGAAATCGACTATTTACGGGCCTGGCGGCCCACAAATAGCTCGGCAGCATTTCGAAACCCATCCCTGCGGCCCCGGCCCCCTCACGTGCGCTGCCGTCTGCGGGGAGCGGGTGATGGCGCCCCTCACATCAGCCGGTCCCACACTCTTCCTGCTCCCTCCGTGAGCAGGTGGTGGGGATCGTCAGCAGACGCAGAGGCAGAAGGGGTGGCCGGCGGGGTCGGAGAAGACGCGCCAGTTGCGCTTGCCGTCGTGGTCGTCCTCGAGGAGCTTTGCGCCGAGGGCGAGTACGGCTTCCTGTGCCGCGTCCATGTTCTCCACGGCCACGTCGATGTGGAACTGCTGCGGCCGCTGAGGGTCGGGCCACTGCGGCTCCACCAGGTGCGGGGCGCGCTGGAACGAGAGTTTGACGCCGTCGGTGGCGCGCAGCACCACCCAGTCGTCGTCGGCCTCCTCCACATCACCGCCCAGCACGGCTGCGTAGAAGGCGGCGAGTGCCTTGGGGTCGGGACAGTCCAGCACCACGGAACCCAGCTTGCCGATCATGGAGTACACCTCTCTCGATGTCGTTACCGCTATGAGCGTTCAACCGGTAACCGTTACTTCATGATGGCCCAGTGGAGGTAACGTGGCAAGGGTGGAGCAGCCCGGAGAACGCGCCCCCGCTCCTGGACTCCTCCTTCTGGTCCAGGATCTGGCGAACACCGTCGACCTGGAGTCGGCCGAGGACCAACTGCGCGTTCCCGCCGACCTCGACGCCTGGGCGCGGCACCACGATCTGCCCGACCTGAGCTTCGGCCCGGCCGACCTCGATGACGTGCTCGCACTCCGCGAAGCGCTGCGTGATGCCTGCCAGGCCCACACGGGAACACGGCTACCGGATCCCGCGGCAGCGGAACTGGAACGACTACTGCGCGCCGCGCCGCTGCTGCTCGCGATCGACGCGGAGGGCGGGGCCGGCGTACGCCCCGCCGACGGTCTCACCGGCGCCGCCGCCCTCACCGCCCACATCGCGGCGGGCATAGCCACCGCCGTCGCCGACGGCACCTGGCCACGCCTCAAGGCATGCGCATCCCACAGCTGCCGCTGGGTCTACTACGACCGGAGTCCGGCAGGCCGCAGCCGCTGGTGCACGATGGCCATCTGCGGCAGCCGAGCCAAAATGCGCGCCTATCGGAGTCGTACAACTACCTAGCCCCCGCTTGAGCGCCCGGCTGCCGTCCGGGTCGATGCCGACCCGGTAGCCGTGCAGACCGCTGGTCCTGGTGCGGTCGCGCTCGTACACCGCCACGCTGCGGGGTCCGAGTCCCCCACAAGCGGCAGATCGCCTCTCTGCCTTGCGCTGGGGGCGTCCTCAACTCGCAGGTGGCAGGCGACGCCCGGGGAACCCACCCGCAACCTGCGGTCGGGGGTCCGCCAACCCGAGCCGCTCACGGTTTGGACGTGAGGGGGACGGGTCCGCAGGGGTGGGGTTTCGAAATGCTGCCGAGCTATTTGTGGGCGGCCACGCCCGTAAATAGTCGATTTCGAAGCCCCGCCCCGGAGGGCCCGGTCCCCGCACCCACCACGAAGCGGCCAGGCGCGGCAGGAAGCCGCCGGCAGGCAAGTGGCAACGGCTAGGCGGACGGCCGGCCCATCGCCCGGAACTTCCAGCCCGCCGCACGCCACGCCGCAGGCGACAGCGCGTTGCGGCCGTCGATGATGTGCCGCGTCGCCGCCACCTCGCCCAGCGCCGCCGGGTCGAGTTCCTGGAACTCGCGCCATTCGGTGAGGTGCAGAACGACGTCCGCGCCGCGCACCGCGTCGAGCGCCGTCGCCGCGTAGCCGAGGGTGGGGAAGAGCAGCCGGGCGTTGTCCATGCCCTTGGGGTCGTAGACGGTGACCTGGCCGCCCTGGAGGTGGATCTGGCCCGCCACGTTGAGCGCAGGCGAGTCCCGTACGTCGTCGGAGTCCGGCTTGAAGGCCGCGCCCAGTACCGCGATCCGCTTCCCGAGGAAGCTGTCGCCGCCGACCGCCTCGCGGGCGAGCTCGACCATGTGGCCGCGCCGCCGCATGTTGATCGAGTCGACCTCGCGCAGGAACGTCAGGGCCTGGTCGGCGCCGAGTTCACCGGCGCGGGCCATGAACGCGCGGATGTCCTTGGGGAGGCAGCCGCCGCCGAAGCCGATGCCGGCCCGCAGGAACTTGTGGCCGATCCGGTCGTCGTGGCCGATGGCCTCGGCGAGCTTCACGACGTCGCCGTCGCCCGCCTCGCAGACCTCGGCCATGGCGTTGATGAAGGAGATCTTCGTTGCGAGGAACGCGTTGGCGGCCGTCTTGACCAGTTCGGCGGTGGGGTAGTCGGCGACGACGAACGGGGTGCCTTCCGCCACGGGCGTCGCGTAGACCTCGCGCAGGAGCTTCTCGGCGTGCGCGCTCGCGACGCCCACGACGACGCGGTCGGGGTGCAGGGTGTCCTGGACGGCGAAGCCCTCGCGCAGGAACTCGGGGTTCCAGGCCACCTCGGCGTCGGCGCCGGCCGGGGCCAGTTCGGCGAGCCGGGCGGCGAGCCGGGCGGCGCTGCCCACCGGCACGGTGGACTTGCCGACGACGAGGGCGGGCCGCCGCAGATGCGGGGCGAGCAGCTCGAAGGCGCTGTCCACGTAGGACATGTCGCTGGCGTACTCGCCGTGCTTCTGCGGGGTGTTGACGCAGACGAAGTGGACATCGCCGAACTCGGCGATCTCTTCCCACGAAGTGGTGAAGCTCAAGCGGCCGGTGGATCCCGCGATGCCGGCCACGTGCCGGGCGAGCAGGTCCTCGAGGCCCGGCTCGTACATCGGGACCTTGCCGGCCGACAGCAGCTCGATCTTGCGGGGGTCGATGTCCAGGCCCAGTACCTCGAAGCCGAGCTCGGCCATGGCGGCAGCGTGGGTGGCGCCGAGGTAACCGGTGCCGATGACGGTGAGCTTCAGAGGCATGCGAAGAGCATAGTCGCGTCCTGGTGTGCGAAATCCAGGGTGAGGCCATGGCCAGGTCCACACGGGAAGGACAGAATGCGTAGACAGTGCGAGGGGGTGGTGGCCGTGGATCGAGCCGGCCAGGGGGATGCGGTACCGAGACCCGGAGTGGGTCTCTCCAAGGCAGCGGGACCCGAAGCGGGTCAGCGGGACGAGGGGGCGGCCGAGCGGGCCGATCAGGCGGATGGGCTGGCGGAGCCGGGCGGTCCGGCCGAGCCCGAGGGGGACGGACCCGAGGAGACCGGGGGCCTGGTCCCCGGCGTGGCGGAGGACCCGCAGGAGACAGCGGTCCGCAGGGCCCGGCGGCGGCGCAGGACCCGTCGGGTGCTGCTCAGCGCCGTGGTGCTGCTGTGCACCGGAGCGCTGCTGATCGTCGGCACGGGCTGGTACGCGTACGAGCACTACACCGGCCGCGTCGACCGGATCCCGAACGCGTTCCCGACGAATGTGCCGGCCGCGGCGATACCCGCGCCCAGCAAGGGAGGACAAACGTTTCTCCTGGTGGGTATAGACGCGCGCTCGGACCTGCCGACCACCGGCAAGGGCGCGAAGGCGCCGGAGTGGCAGCCGGGTGCGCAGCGCAGCGACACGATGATGCTGGTGCACCTGCCGGAGGACGGGAAGCACGCGTATGTGGTCTCGCTGCCCCGTGACTCCTGGGTGGCGGTCCCGGGTCACGGCAGCGCCAAGCTGAACGCGGCCTTCTCCTGGGGCGGCCCGCCGCTGCTGATCGACACGGTGCAGCGGCTCTCCAAGGTGAAGATCGACCATCTCGCGGTCGTCGACTGGAGCGGCTTCCGGAAGCTGACCGACGCCGTCGGCGGGGTGGACATCACCGTCGACAAGACCGTCTCGCGGCGCAACGGCGCCGGGATGTGGGACGCGGGCACCCACCACATGGACGGCGACGAGGCACTCGACTACGTACGGGAGCGGTACGGGCTGCCGCGCGGCGACCTGGACCGCACCCACCGGCAGCAGAACTTCCTGCGCGCGGTGCTGAACAAGGTGCTGTCGGGGGACACCCTCAGCAACCCGCTCAAGGCGAAGCGGATGCTGGACGAGGTGACGAACTCGGTGAGCGTCGACGATTCGCTCTCGAACGGCGAGTTGCGTGACCTGATCTGGGGCATGAAGGACGTCAGGTCCTCGGACATGGCGTTCATGAACGCGCCCGTCGCAGGCTTCGACATGATCAAGGGCCAGTCGGTGGTCCTGCTCGACGGCAACGGCACGTCGGCCCTGTGGGAGGCGATGCGGAACGACACGATGGCGGACTACGTCGCGTCGAACACCCTCGACAGGCTGGGCAACAAGGTGTCGTGAAGCTCACGTGGGCCGGACGGGCCGATCGGCTCGATCCGGCCTACGATCGTAGGGTTACTTAACGGTAGTTAGCACTCGGGGAGTGAGACAGCCTTGGCCGGTTCTTCCGATTTCGACCTCTACCGGACGTCCGAGGAGCACGACATGCTCCGCGACTCGGTCCGTTCGCTCGCCGAGGCGAAGATCGCACCTTTCGCGACCGAGGTCGACGAGGAGGGCCGCTTCCCGCAGGAGGCCCTCGACGCGCTCATCGCGGCCGACCTGCACGCCGTGCACGTCCCGGAGGAGTACGGCGGCGCGGGCGCGGACGCCCTGGCCACCGTGATCGTGATCGAGGAGGTGGCCCGCGTCTGCGCGTCGTCCTCCCTCATCCCGGCCGTGAACAAGCTCGGCTCGCTCCCGGTGATCCTGTCCGGCTCCGAGGAGCTCAAGGCGAAGTACCTCGGCCCGCTGGCCAAGGGCGACGCGATGTTCTCGTACGCCCTGTCCGAGCCCGAGGCGGGCTCGGACGCGGCCGGCATGAAGACCCGCGCGGTGCGTGACGGCGACTTCTACGTCCTCAACGGCGTGAAGCGCTGGATCACCAACGCGGGCGTCAGCGAGTACTACACGGTGATGGCCGTCACCGACCCCGAGAAGCGCTCCAAGGGCATCAGCGCCTTCGTCGTCGAGAAGTCCGACGAGGGCGTCTCCTTCGGCGCCCCGGAGAAGAAGCTCGGTATCAAGGGCTCGCCGACCCGCGAGGTCTACCTCGACAACGTGCGCATCCCCGCCGACCGCATGATCGGCGCCGAGGGCACCGGATTCGCCACCGCGATGAAGACCCTCGACCACACCCGCGTCACCATCGCCGCCCAGGCGATCGGTATCGCGCAGGGCGCCCTGGACTACGCCAAGGGGTACGTCCACGAGCGCAAGCAGTTCGGCAAGGCCATCGCCGAGTTCCAGGGTGTGCAGTTCATGCTCGCCGACATGGCCATGAAGCTGGAGGCCGCCCGCCAGCTGACGTACGCGGCCGCCGCCAAGTCCGAGCGCACCTCCGGTGGTGCCAAGGACGAGGACCTGACGTTCTTCGGTGCCGCCGCCAAGTGCTACGCCTCGGATGTCGCGATGGAGGTCACCATCGACGCCATCCAGCTGCTCGGCGGCTACGGCTACACGCGCGACTACCCGGTCGAGCGCATGATGCGCGACGCCAAGATCACCCAGATCTACGAGGGCACGAACCAGGTCCAGCGCATCGTGATGGCGCGCAACCTGCCGAAGTAACCCCGTACGGAACACAAAAGCCGGAGGCACTCAGCTGAGTGCCTCCGGCTTTTTGCGTGATCATCCCTGAACGATCATTCAGGGATGATCATTCAGGCGGGAACGGCAGCGGCTTTTCTGCCGGGGGTCCACAGGCGTTTCAGCCGGCGCTCGGCGGGCTTCTCCACACATTCATGGAGAAATGCCGCAGCGGTGACGGAACTCACAAGCATGATGGCGACCACGAGGGCGTCGTGCCGCACTCCCGGACTCGCTCCCGAGCCGTAGTGGCTGAAAGCCCGGAGCACGATCGCATGACACATGTAGAAGGCGAACGACCATTCCCCGAGTTTCACGAGGGCTTTGCGGCGCAGCAGGGAGGCACCGCTCCGTACGTCGCGCAATGCCACCGTCGTTATGGTCAGGGCGAAGATCGGCATGAACAGCGCGTCGAACATTCCGGGTGCCGGCACGACGTGGGAAACCCAGTGCGGATGCCTGGTCCACGCCCAGCAGAGGGCGATCATTCCGGCCAGCAGGGCGATGGAGACCCGGGCGCCTACCGGCGGCCGCCAGCCGCGCCGGGCGGCCACCGCGGCGCAGATCCCGAGGACGAACATCGGGGTCAGCGCGAGCGGCGAGGCGAAGATCAGACGCTCGGTCGCGGCCGGGTAGTGGTGCCACACGGGCCACAGCCGGGTGCCGGCCGTGGCCGCCGTCATGAGGACCGCGATCAGGCCCAGGCACCAGGAGGCACACCGGTCGAGCAGCTTGTACAGCAGGGGGAACGCCAGGTAGAAGAAGGCTTCCACCGAGAGCGTCCAGGTGACGATGTTGACGGTGAAGAAGTGGTCGGTGGTCCACGCCTGGGTGAAGCTCAGGGTGTACAGCAGGCCGGTGAACGAGAAGGGCGTGCCGTACCACTGCTTCTCCAGGAGGCCCGCCACGACCGCGGTCACCGCCAGCAGCGGCCAGATGCGCGCGAACCGCCGCCAGTAGAACTGGCGCGCGGTCCCGCCGGGCTTCGCCGACCACGCCATGACGAATCCGGAGAGTACGAAGAAGAAAGGCACTCCTTCGTATCCGATTTGCATGAGCGAGGTCAGCGAGGGTATTTCGTTGAAATAGCCCTTGGTGTGGAAAGAGAAGACACCGGCGGCCGCGAACCAGCGAAGCGCTGTTACCGAGTCCACTCTTATGGGAGTGACGGTACGGTCGGCGGGCTGTTTTCCCGTCGGCGCCGCGGAGGCGTCGTTCCCGGACCTCGGTCTGTCCAGTACGGGAACTATGACGGGAACATCCGTCTTCATGCCTCACCCCTATAGAGCCGCCGGTTCGAACGGCTGAGCATATAGGAATGCTGTGAGGGCTCTGTGGGCCACCTAGGTGATGAAGCGACCAAATCGGGCGGAATGTCTGCTATTGCTTTCCGGAGACCGTGACCGTCTCGTCGTTCTTCAGCTGAGCGAACAGCTGCTTCGACTTCGCCGAGTCCCACTTCACCGCGACACCGTCGTTGCGCGTCGGCAGATTCGCGGTGGAGATCGGAACGGTCATCGACTTGCCGTCGCCGCCGGTCACGCCCTTCATCGCCCAGAACATCGAGGTGATGTTCCACAGGCTCATGTCCTTGTCGACGATGAGGGTGTCGAGGCCGGAGCTGATCACCGGGTAGAGCGTGAACGGGTCCAGCACGGTGGCCGGCGAAGCCGCCTGGTGGGCGAGCGACGACAGGAACTTCTGCTGGTTGCGCATCCGGCCCAGGTCCTGGTCGGCCTCCTGGTGCCGCTGCCGGACGAAGGCGAGACCCTGCTTGCCGTCCAGCGTCTGGCAGCCGGCCGGGAAGTCCGCGCCCGACGCCTTGTCCTTGAGCGGCTTGTCGAGGCACATGTCGACCCCGCCGAGCGCGTCCACCAGGTTCACGAAGCCGGAGAAGCCGATCTCGGCGTAGTGGTCGATGTGCAGACCGGTGTTGAACTCGACGGTCCGGGTGAGCAGCTCGGGGCCGCCGTCCGCGTAGGCTCGGTTCAGCTTGTGGGTGGCCGCGGGGTAGCGCTTGTGGGACTGCTGGCCGGTGAAGGCCGGGATGGTGACGTACGAGTCACGCGGCAGGCTGAGCATCGTGTTCCCGTTGTCACCGACGTGCAGCACCATCATCGAGTCGGTGCGCTTGCCCTCGGCGGCGCCGGTGTGCAGATCCTGCTCCTGCTCCTTGGAGAGCCCCTCGCGGCTGTCGGAGCCGACGATGAGGTAGTTCGTGCCCTTGCCGCCGGTCGGCCGGTCCTCGACCTTGCTGAGGTCCACCTCGCGGCGCACCTTGCCGTCGGCCCAGAAGTAGGTGCTCACGGACACCACCAGCAGTGCCACGACCAGACCCAGCAACGTGAACTTCACGATGCGGCCCCGGCTGCCGGGCCGGCGGCCGGAACCCCGGCCGCGTCCGCCGCCGGTGCTGGGCGGCCCGTAGCCGTCGCCGCCGGATCCGCCGCCGTACGAAGGCTGCGGGGGAACCCCGCCCACGGCGCCCGCGCCCGCCCGGGAAGCGGCCGCGCCACGGCGCGGCGACAGCTCGGGGGGCAGTGGCGGCTCGGTGCGCCGGCGCTGCTCTGCTTCGTTGGTCCATCCGCTCATAGCCAAAGTGTGCCCGCTGGAGGCCGCACTCCGGCAATCACAGGCGGTTCTGTGGCAGACCCGATGCATTTCCCCCGGGTTGTCACAGGGCGGTCATCGCGAAGTCCCGGCCAGGGGTCTCCCGGCCACCGCCGTGCCGCTCGGGACGGCCGTGCAGCCGCTCCCACAGCGCCACCAGGGCCCGGTGCACCCGGGGGGAGTCGATGCCCTCGACCGCCCGTCCGGCGTCGCCGGCCAGCCCCCGCGCCCGGTCCGCGGCCCCCTGGTCGAGCGCGGCCACGGCCCGCAGGACGAGGGTGCCGGCCCGGTCGCGGGCCCGGCCCTCGGGCAGCGCGGCGAGGGTCCGCCGGAGCCAGTGGTCGGCGGCGGCGGGGCGGCCCAGCGCCAGCTCGCAGGCCGCGGCCTCCGCGCAGTAGTCGGCACGGTGGTCGGCGCTGCTCCGGGCGTCCGGGGTCAGGATGGCGCCCGCCGCGGCGAGCAGCCGCTGGCACACGTCGGCCTGTCCCAGTACGGCGTGGGCCCGGGCCTGCCGGGCCATGAGCAGCGCCGAGGAGTGACGTACGGAGCCGGCGGGCTCTTCGGTGACTGTGGCGGTGGTCACGGCCGGGGCGGCGGCGCGGCCGTCGCCCGCCGCTTCCCTGGCGAGGCCCGCACGGGCGGCCCGCGCCACGGCCAGCGCCTCCTGCGGGCGCCCGGCGCTCAGGCACTGCAGGCTCATGGCGGCGAGGACCCGTGCTCCGAGCGGCCGGTCGGCTGCCGCGTGCGCGGCCGAGAGCGCGGCGCTGAAGTACCGCTCGGCCGCGGCCTCGTGACCGGTGTCGAAACAGGCGCGGCCGGCGAGGCACGCCAGCTCGCCCGCGAGCGCGAACAGCCGCCGCGCCGGGAGCTCCGCGGCGGCCGGTCCCGGCCGTGCGGCGGGCCCCTTGGCCAGCAGATCGGTGACGAGGCGCAGCTCGGCGTCGGCCACCGCGCGGACCGGCCCGCCGCCGAGCGCGGCCTCCATCCGGCGCAGCGCCGGGACCCGCTCCTCCAGCGCGGCGAGCGCGGCGAGCAGCGCGGGCGGAACGGGGGCGGCGGGAGCGTCGGGCACGGCGGCCGGACCCGTGCGCTGCGACGGCACGGAGGCCGGCACCGGGACGGAGGCCGGCACCGGAGCGGGGACCAGAACCGGGGCGGGTCCTGATACGGGGACGAGCAACGGCGCGGGCGCGGCCACGGTCGCCGCTGCCGGCACGGTTGCGGGCCGGGGCCACGACCGGGGCGCGAGCGCGAGCCACCGCTGGGCCGCCGCCGCGGCGCTGCCCGCGCCCGCGACCACGAACCCGCGCCGGTCGTGCAGCGCGGTGCCGGCCGTCGCGTCGAGCGCGGCCACGCAGTCCTGCGGCGTCCAGGCGACGCGCGCCGCAGGACGGTCGCCCACTGGCAGCCAGGCCGGCCACGGGGAGGAGGACAACAGGGTGTGCGGAACGCCGAGTTCGCTGGCGAGGGCCTGCTGGGTCTCCAGGTCGGGGACGACGCCGCGGTGCTCCCAGCGCCACGCCTTCTCCCGGCGCGCGGACATGTTGCCGACCCGGCGGGCCACGATGTCGACCACGTCCTGGTACGTCCAGCCGCGCTCCGCGCGTATACAGCTCAACGGGTGGCCCAAGGGCTGCTCCCCGTCGGTCACCGCGCGGTTCCCCGGCATGCGGTCCCCCTCCCCGTCCTCGGCTTTCGGATGCCGCACTGTAGCGCCGTCAAATGACCGGCTGTGAAAGTTCGTTGGCGCGGTGAGGCTACAGCGAAGCTACACGGGCGTTCCGACCGCGCCGCGAGGCCCTGATCCGGGCCTGGAGGCCCGGCTTCCGGGGGGCCTGGAGTGCCAGCGGTCGATGGCACCAAATGCCGTTCGCTGAACGGTTATTGACAATGGGGCCGCCGGAACGGTCAGCTTCTGCCATCCCCTTGGAGGCAACCATGACCTGCCCCGTCGACCACAGTCGCATCGCCCTCGACCCGCTCGTACGTGATCTTGTCGGGGAGGGTGCCCGGCTACGGCAGGCCGGGCCCGTGGTCGCGATCGAGGTGCCGGGCGGAGTCGAGTGCTGGGCCGTCACGCGCCACGCCGAAGCCCGCCGACTGCTCACCGACGCGCGCCTGGTGAAGGACATCAACCGCTGGGGTGCCTGGACCCGTGGGGAGATCCCCACGACGTGGCCGCTGATCGGTCTGGTCGCCCCCGGCACGAGCATGGTCACCGCCGACGGCGACGACCACAAGCGGCAGCGGCTGCTCACCGCCCAGGCGCTCACCCCGCGCCGGATGGAGCGGCTGCGACCGCGGATCGAGGAGATCACCCGCACGATCCTCGACGAGTTCGAGGCGGCCGGCGCGGGCGGCGCCGTCGTCGACTTCAAGGCCGTGTTCGCGTTCAAGCTGCCGATGCGCGTCATCAGCGAGCTGATGGGCGTCGAGGCCACCGAGCACACCCGGCTGCGCGAGCTGTACGACACCTTCTTCAGCAGCGTCACCCCCGCCGACGAGGTGCGGGCGGCGATGGCCGAGCTGTTCGCGTTCTTCGCGAGCGTCGTGGCGGAGAAGAAGCGGCGGCCGGGCGACGACCTCACCAGCGCACTGCTCGCCGCCACCGAGGGCGGCGACCGGCTGTCCGACGAGGAGCTGGTCGGCACCCTCCTGGTCATGATCGCCGCAGGCCACGAGACCACCATCAACCTGATGGTCAGCGCCGTCCGCGGGCTGCTCACCCACCCCGACCAGCTGGCGCTCGTGCGCTCGGGAACCGTCCCCTGGACGGCGGTCGTCGAGGAGACGCTGCGCTGGTCGCCGCCGACCACCAACTTCCTGTTCCGCTACGCCACCGAGGACATCCCGGTCGGCGGAGTGGTCATCAAGGAGGGCGACGCGGTGATGATCTCCTACGGCGCGATCGGCCGGGACGAGGTGCAGCACGGGCCGACCGCCGAGGAGTTCGACATCACCCGCGACGCCGCCCGGCACCTCTCGTTCGGCTACGGCCCGCACGTCTGCCCCGGCGCCCCCCTCGGCAGGCTGGAGGCCCTGGTCGCGCTGCCCGCGCTCTTCGACCGTTTCCCCGGCCTCGCACTGGCCGTGCCCGAGGACCAGCTCGCCAACAACCCGTCGATCCTGGTCAACAGTCTGCGCGAGCTCCCGGTGCGGCTCCCGGGGTAGCGCGGGGGAGGGGTGTGCCCGGGAGGAGCGCGTCCGGGGCCCGGCTTATGGTGGACGCATGACCACCGATCTCGCCGGCAGTACCCCGGAAGCCGGGCTTCCGGGCAAGCCGACCGCGGCAGCCCGCACGACGCTGTCGCACATCATGACGGCGCACGACACCAATCTGCTCGGCACCGTCCATGGTGGCGTGATCATGAAACTCGTCGACGACGCGGCGGGCGCCGTCGCCGGCCGGCACTCGGGCGGCCCGGCGGTCACCGCGTCGATGGACGAGATGGTCTTCCTGGAGCCGGTCCGGGTGGGTGACCTCGTCCATGTGCGCGCCCAGTGCAACTGGACCGGGCGCTCCTCCATGGAGATCGGTGTGCGCGTCATGGCCGAGCGGTGGAACGAGTCCACCCCCGCGACCCAGGTCGGCAGCGCCTACCTCGTGTTCGCCGCGGTCGACGAGAACGGCAGGACCCGGCCGGTCCCGCCGGTGATCCCGGAGACCGAGACGGACAAGCGGCGGTACCAGGAGGCGCAGATCCGCCGGATGCACCGGCTCGCCCGCCGCGAGGCCATCAAGGAGCTCCGCGAGAAGCGCGCCGCCGAAGGATTCGACGACTAGGGCGCGTGCCAGGCGTCGTGGGCCAGGCGGGACTTTCGCAACACGCCCTAAAGGCCTCCCATGGCCCGGCGGCTCAGGCGCACACCACCTGGTCGCCGGTCACCGCACCCGCCGCGCCGCCCGTGGCCGGTGCCGGATCCTGCGCCCGGATCGCCGTGACGCCCTTGTACCCGGCGCCGATGGTCACCTTCATCAGCGGTCCCTGCCCGACGGCCGGCACCAGCTCCGCGCCCGGCAGCGCGGCCGCCAGGGACCTCGCCGAACGGTCCCAGCGGGGGTCGAAGCGGATGACGGTGCGCGGCACGTTGTGCACGGTCGCGTTGCCGGGGGAGCCCGTGGTGGCGAAGCCGGTGGCGCGCAGCGCCTTGTCCGCCCGGTCGCCGAGGCCGGTGACGGCCGTCCCGTTGTCGACGTGGACCCGGATCGAGTGCGGATCGACGTCCACCTGGACCTTCGACGATTGCCGGCGCTTGGCGTCGGCCGGGAGGCGGACGGCCAGCGGCTGGTCCGCGCGGATCGCCGCCCAGAGCTTGCCGGCCTTGGCGTCGTCCCACTTCACCGTCGAGCCGATGCCCTTGACCTGGTAGCCCACGTTGCCGATCGGCACCGAGGTGAACTCCGAGGAGCCCGGGGTGAACCCGCGCAGGCCCTGGGCCAGCGAGATCAGGTCCTTCGGCTTGAGGTCCTGGTCGGCGCGGACCGACCCGAGCACCGTCGAGGCGATCCGGCTGAGCTTGACCGGGTCGGTGAGCAGTCCGCCGCTGGTGATCCGGTGGATGATCTGGGCGAGGAAGCGCTGCTGGCGCTGCATCCGGCCCAGGTCGGAGGCGCCGTCGAGGTGGCGGGAGCGGACGTACTGCAGGGCCGCGCCGCCGTTCAGCTGGGAGGTGCCGACCGGCAGGTCGAGGCCGGTGTACGAGTCCTTCAGCGGGCGGACCGTGCAGACCTGGACACCGCCGAGGACGTCCACCGTCTTCATGAAGCTGATGAAGTCGATCTCCAGGTAGTGGTCGATGTGCACCCCCGTCATCTTCTCGACGGTGGCGACGGTGAGCCGGGGGCCGCCGTCCGCGTAGGCCGCGTTGATCTTCGCGGCGTGGCTGACGTGTTTGGCGCCGCTCACCGCGTCGTCGTGCGGCGGCAGCATGACGTAGCTGTCGCGCGGGATGCTGACGACGCTCACCCGGGAGCGGTCCTCCGACAGATGCACCAGCATGATCGTGTCGGTGCAGTGGCAGGGCGCTCCGCCGAGGTGGTAGCGCTCCTTGTCGGCCGGTTTCAGCCCGTCCCGCCCGTCGGTGCCGACCAGCAGGAAGTTGATGCCCTTGGTGCTGCCGGGGCGGTCCCGCATCCCGCCGAACGCGTCCACCCGGTCGATGCTGTCCCCCACTCCGCTGACCACGGCGTGGCCGACGCCGCTGGTCGTGATGATCGCCAGAGCCAGCCCGCCGGCGATCCGGGTGCTCCAGCGCACCGGCCGTCTGCCGGACCGTCCGCCGGGCTGTCTGCCGGACCGCGGGGCCTGCCGCGGTCCCGGCCGCCGGGCGGAATTGACCGGTGGACGGGGCCTGCGGGGCGGGGTGGCGGGCGGGCGAGCGGGTGGAACCGTCATCGGGGCGCACCTCCGCGGGAGACAGGGGACCCGGTCAGGCTAGACAAAACGGACAGTATTCAAAGCCCCCCACACGCTGGGGTCCCCCATTCGCGGTAACGTTTCCCGCGATGAACGCTGCCAACGACCCCGCCGCCCCCGCTGTCTCCGTGATCATGCCGGTGCTCAACGAGGAACGTCACCTGCGCGACTCCGTCCGGCACACCCTGGAGCAGGACTACCCAGGTGAGCTCGAGGTCGTCATCGCGCTCGGTCCCTCCGGGGACCGTACGGACGAGATCGCCGCCGAGCTGGTCGCGGAGGACCCGCGGGTCCACACCGTGCCCAACCCCACCGGCCGCACCCCGGCCGCGCTGAACGCCGCGATCAAGGCGTCCCGGCACCCGGTCGTGGTCCGTGTCGACGGGCACGGGATGCTCTCGCCGGACTACATCGCCACCGCCGTGCGGCTGCTGGCCGAGACCGGCGCGGCCAACGTCGGCGGCATCATGCACGCCGAGGGCGAGAACGCCTGGGAGGACGCGGTGGCCGCCGCCATGACGTCTAAGGTCGGCGTCGGCAACGCGGCCTTCCACACCGGTGGTGTCGCGGCCCCGGCCGACACCGTCTACCTCGGTGTCTTCCGCCGTGAGGTGCTGGAGCAGCAGGGCGGCTACAACGAGGAGTTCATCCGCGCCCAGGACTGGGAGCTGAACTACCGGATCCGTGAGGCCGGCCACCTCATCTGGTTCTCGCCCGAACTGCGCGTCTCCTACCGGCCCCGGCCGAACGTGCGCGAGCTGGCGAAGCAGTACAAGAACTACGGCCGCTGGCGTCATGTCGTCGCCCGCTACCACCGCGGCTCGGTCAACGTGCGCTACCTCGCGCCCCCGGCGGCCGTGCTCGGCATCGCGGCGGGCATCGTGGTGGGCGCGGCCGTCACCCCGTGGGGTTTCGTGGTCCCGGCCGGGTACCTCGCCGCCATCGGGCTCGGCTCGGTCCCGGCGGGCAAGGGCCTGCCGTTCGGGGCCCGGGTGCGGATCCCGGTCGCGCTCGCGACCATGCACATGTGCTGGGGCTGGGGCTTCCTCACCAGCCCGCGTTCCCTGGCGAACAAGGTCATCGCCAGCCGGCGTCCCAGTGTGACGACGGCCGGCGCCATGTCCGGGTGCCGGCTACCAGACGTAGTGGGCGCCCGGGTACGTGTTCACCTTCATGCACGCCGAGGTGTCGGCGCCGTTGAGCGCGGACGAGGTGGACGGCGCCTTGTCCGGCGCTCCGGAGCCCGAACCGCCCGCCGTCTTCGGGTACGTGGTGCCCGTACGCCAGTCGGAGCCGACGACCACCGTCACCTTGGTCACGCTCTTGGAGCTCCGTACCGCGCTGTCCGGCAGCCCCAGTGCCTTGGCCACCGCCTGGGCGTCGCCCTTCAGGGCGGCGCTCGGGTAGCTGAGCGTGGTGTCGGTCTGCGGCTGCGGAGTGGTGTCGGAGGCGGCCCGGGTGAAGCCGAGGGTGCTGAGCCGGCCCACGATGGTCTTGGCGCGACCGCTCACCGCCGCCTGGGACGCGGTGGCGGTGCCGTTCCGCACGGTGACGTCGATCTCGCCCTTGGGCGCCGCCGGGTCGGCGGGCGACGCGGTCACGGTGGCGGCCGCCCCGGGCGTCGGCGCCTTGGCCTTGCCGTCGACCGGGTTGTCCGCGCGCACCAGTGCGAAGAGCTTGTCGGCGTCACCCGGCTTCGGGATGACGTGCGCCTTGTTCTTCGGGTCCCAGTCCCACGGCATCGTGGTCATGGTGATCCGGTCGGCGGGCACCTTCTTCAGCTCGTTGCCCAGGTCGTACAGCTTCTTGACGGTGCCGAGGCCGGTGTCGACGGTGACCGACTTGGTCGCCGCCTCGGCGAGGCCGGTGAGCTGACCGGGGTCGGTGAGCTTCGCGCCCTTCTTGAGCTCGCGGATCATCGAGTTCATGTACATGTGCTGCGCGTGCGTACGGCCGAGGTCGGTGCCGTCCTCGAAGCCGTGCCGGGTGCGCAGCCACTGCAGGGCCTGCTCGTCCTTGATGGTCGTGGTGCCGGCCTTGAGCTTCAGCCCGGACTGCTTGTCGTAGATGTTCTTGTCGACGCAGACCGGGACCCCGCCGATGGCGTCGGCCATCTTCACCACTCCGGCGAAGTCGACCATCATGAAGTGGTCGATGGAGATGCCGGTCATCTCCTCCCACGTGGCGACCGTGCAGCCCGGACCGCCGTGCGTGAGGCTGGCGTTGATGATGTCCTCGGACTTCTTGTAGACCGTGCCGTCGTGCGGGTCGGTGCACTTGGGGATGGCCACCCGGGTGTCGCGCGGGATGCTGATGACCGTCATGTTGCTGCGGTCGGCCGACAGGTGCAGCAGCATCTGGACGTCGGCACGGGGCTTCTCGCCCCGGGTGTCCGCGGCGCCGCCGAGCTTGACGTTCTCGTCGGAGTTCCGGCTGTCGGAGCCCATCAGCAGGATGTTGAGCGGCGTCTGGCCCTCGGCGTTGGCCTGCGGCTTGGAGAGCTTCGCGTCGCTGAGGTTGAGCTCGTCCTTCTTGATGTTCGCGTTGAGGTGCTCGTAGTACGCCCAGCCCGCGCCGGCCGTGCCGAGGACCGCCACGGCGGTGCCGATCCCGATCCAGCGCAGGGCCCGGCGCCGGCGGCTCCGCGGCGCCTTGCGGGACCGGGAGCCACCCCGGCGGTGGCCGCTGCCCGCTGCCTGCCGAGACGTTTCTGCGGACGGCGAGCCAGGAGTCCGCGACGGTGCGTCCGCGTACGGATCCGCGCCGGCCCCGCCGGCGTCGGACCCGTACAGACTGTCGTCCGAGCCCAGTTCGGAGGGGCTGTTCTGCGCGGGAACGCCGTTCCGCGTCGCCGTGCCTCTGGTTCGCCGGTGCTCCACGTCCTCTACTTCCACTGGTAGGGCTTGTAGACGTCCATGCAGCCCTTGTCGGTGCCGTTCAGCGCGTCCGCGTTGGTCGGGACGGAGCCGGCGCCCGGAGCCGTCTTGCCGTAGTCGGTGCCCGAGGTCCAGTCCGCACCGATGATCACGGTGACGGCCGTCACATCGGCCGAGGCCTTCACCGCGGCGGCCGGGATCTTCAGGGCGGTGGCGACGGCCAGGGCGTCTGCCCTGCCCTGCTCACCGGCGCTCGTCGGGTAGTTGACGACCGTACCCTTGCTGGGCTTCGCGGACTGACTGGCCTTCGCCTTCGTGAAGCCGCCCGTGACCAGCGCCTTGGAGACGTTGGACGCGCGGTTCTCGACGGCCGAGCCGTTCTTGTCGCCCGCGGTGCCGTTCACGACGCTGACCGCGATGGTGGCCGGGGCCGCGGCGGCGGGGCCCGACTTGGTCGGAGCCGGCTTCGGGGTGTTCGCGGCGGTGCCGTTGGCGTCCATGGCGACGTCGTTGCGCAGCAGCGTCCAGATCTTCGCCGCGTCCGCCTTGGCCGGGATGTAGTGGGCGTCGGGGTTCAGCGGGTCGGCGAGGTGCGGCATCGTCAGCATCGTCATCCGGTTCGCCGGCACGCTCTTGAGCTCCATACCGAGGTCGTAGAGCTTCTTCGGCGTGCCGATCTCCTTCGAGACCCGGAACGCCTCCATCGCCTTCGTCGCCAGGTTGTTGAGGCGCGCCGGGTTGGTGAACAGGCTCTGGCTCTGCAGATTGCGCATCATCGAGTTGAGGTACATGTGCTGCGCCTTGGCGCGGCCCGCGTCGTCACCGAAGGCGTGCCGGGTGCGCAGCCACTGCAGCGCCTGCTGGCCCTTGACCGGCCAGGTGCCGGCCTTCATCTTCAGACCGGAGCCGCCCTTCTGGGCCGGGGTCGGATGGTCCCAGATGTTCTGCTTGACGCAGACCTCGACATCGCCGACGGCGTCGGCCATCTTCACCACACCGGCGAAGTCGACGGTCATCCAGTGGTCGATGTAGACGCCGGTCAGGTTCTGGATCGCCGCGCGCGTGCAGCCCGCGCCACCGCGGCCCAGCGACTCGTTGATGATGTCGTTCTCGGTCGCCTTGAACACCTTGCCGGTGGCGGTGTCCGTGCACTCGGGGATGGGCATCCGGGTGTCGCGGGGAATGCTGACCACCGACATGTTGCTGCGGTCGGCGGATATGTGGAGCAGCATGATGACGTCGGCGCGGGGCGGTTCGCCCGCCGTGTCGCGCGCGCCGCCCAGATCCTTGTTGGCCTCGGAGTCGCGGGCGTCGGAGCCGAGCACCAGGACGTTCAGCGGTGTGTCGCCGTCGGCGTTCGCCTTGGACGGCGCCACATCGCTCTTGCCGTTGTTCAGGTCACCGGTGCGGATCTTCCCGGCGAGGTATTCGTAGTACGCGTATCCCGCGCCGGCGCCGGCGAGGATGAGCAGCGAGAGCGTGCCCGCCACCCAGCGGAATATCCGGCTCTTCCGGCTGCGCGGCTGCCGCCGGCCCCCGGCGCGGCGGTGGCCGCCGCCCCCGCCGGTACCGCCGTTCCGCTGCCCGGGTACCGAGGCCGTGCCGGCGCCGACCAGCGACGGGTCGGTGACGGCGCCCGTGACGGTGCCCGCGCCGGGGCTCGGATGGGAGCCCGTACGCGAGGCGGTGCCGTCACCGGATCCGTCCCAGCCCTGGCCCCCGCCCTGGTCCCGGTCCTGGTCCTGGTCCTGGTCCTGGTCCTGGTACAAGCTCTCGTCCCAACCGGGATCTCCCGGTCCCTGGGCGTCTCGCGCCCCACCGCCCCGTACACCGCTGTCCCGCATGGCCCCCCCTGGATACGTCATTTCGCGCAGACGCTCTTGTCGTCCGCCACGACCTTCTGAATTCCCTCCGGCGCCGAAGTCGGCGCGGCTATCGGTGTTCCCGCGCCCTTGAAGTCCTTGCCAAGGGTGAGCGTCATGTTGGCCTTGGCCGCCGCGTCGACCGTCCCCGGCTGCAGCGCGGACGCCGGCAGCCCCATCATCGCGGCCAGGGCGCGCGCCTGGTCGGCCTGGTTCGGCGCGTAGACGAGCGTGGTCGTCGCAGCCGTTCCGGCCGGGGCGTTGCCGCCGTTGGTGGAGCGGTTGACGGCCTTGTTGTTCTGCAGCCAGTTGATGGTGTCCTGTGCGGCCCCGGTCACGCCACTGCCGTTGAACACCTTGACGCGAACCTGTGACGCGGGGGCCTTGGAGCCGGACAGTTTGTCCGGGGCCTTGGAGGCGTCCGGGGTGCCCGGCTTCTTGGCCACCGCGGTCAGCGAGATGTCGCTCTTCACCATCGAGAAGACCTGCTGGGCCTTGGTCGGGTCGAGGATGACCGTCTTGTGGACCTTGCCGTCCGCCGGGTTGTCGATGACCGGGACGGTGGCGAAGGTGATGTTCTTGGTGTCGACCGCGCTGAGGTCCTTCGCGAGGTCGGACAGTTTCGAGATGCTGCCGATGGCACTGTCGACGGTGAGTGCCTTGGTGGCCGCGTTCGCCAGCTTCCACAGCTTGCTGGGGCTGGTGAGGGTGTCACCGGACTTCATCTGACGGATCATCGAGCCCAGGAACTGCTGCTGGAGCTTGATGCGGTCCAGGTCGCCGCCGAAGCCGACCGCGTGCCGGGTCCGGACGAACGCGAGCGCGTCGTCGCCCGACACCTTGTGGTGGCCCTTGCCGAGGTCGAGGTGGGACTTGGGGTCCTTGATCGGCTTGGCCAGGCAGATGTCGACACCGCCGACCGCGGTCGACAGGTCTTTGACCGCGGTGAAGTTGGCCATCATGAAGTGGTCGACGCTCACCCCGGTCAGCGCCTTCACGGCGCGCATGGTGCACCCCGGGTCGCGGCCCTCCTGGCCGAGACTGGTGTTGAACCGGACCTTCTGCTCCCCGGCGACGACCTTCGTCGAGCCGTCCTTCTGCTTCGTCGGGCAGTCCGGAATGTCCGTGATCAGGTCGCGCGGAATGCTCAACGCGGTCGCGTTGGTGCGGTCCTTGGAGACATGGAACAGGATCGTGGTGTCGGCATGGCCGACGCTGCCCGCGTCGCCGTACTCCTTGCCGAGCCCCTCACGGCTGTCGGTGCCGATCACGAGGATGTTCACCGGACCGTCGGCGGTGACGTTCTTGTTGCCCGCGTCGCCGACGTCGACGGTGGTGATGTTGTTGTTGAAGTGCTGGTAGACCAGATAGCCGCCGATGGAGCCGGCGACCAGCACGAAGCCGACCGTGGCCGCGGTCCAGACAAGGGCCTTCTTCTTGCGGGACTTCCGGGGCTTGCCCTTGCGACGGCTCGCCCGGTTCGGTGCGTCCGAGGGGTTCGACGGGGTGCTGCGGGTGCCCTGCTGCTCGCGGCGCTCACGCCTGCCGCCCTGTGCGGACACGCTCGGTGACGGAGGCTGTTCGGGGTCTATCCGCAGCACGTAGCTGCCCGTCTCCGGATCAAGGACCCACTGGTCTGCCGGGTCGATGTTCCTGTGGCCTTGCGTGTCCACGGTTGCTCGGGTCCTCCGTCGGTGCCACGCGGCGCCTGCCCCCTGGGCGCTCGATCTTCTGGTCTTCCGTGTGAATGCGGGCCGGTTGACCATCCTCCGGGTCCGGCCGGATCGCTCACACTAGCCCCACACTTCAGCGTCTAGTCACGTGCGTGACAAATTCCACTCCCCTACAACTGGACAAACCATCCAATCCAACCGGCCTGTTGGTCATACCTTTTATTGCGCTTTACCACAGATGTCTTGGTCGGCCGTCGTGCCCGGAAACGTCGGTTCGCCCCCACTCGGCACCGGAGTCGGTTTCGTACCCCGCGACTTGCCGTCCTCCCCGCTGCCGGTGGCCGTGGGTTCGGCGACCGCCGTGGGTCCGGCGGTCGCGGGTGCGGTGGTCGCCGGCGCCGTCGGCTTCGGCGTCCCGTCCGTCGTCCCCGAGACCCCGACCGGCTTGTCCGCGCGGAGCGTGGCGAAGAGCTGATCCGCCTCGGGCTGGATGAGTTCGTCCCGGTCGTTGTTGTTGATGTACGGCTGGCGCGGCGCCGTCAGGAAGCGCACCGCACTGGTCGGGGTGTTCTCCAGGCTGCGGACGAGGTCGTACAGCTCGCCCAGCGAATCCAGGCCCGGGTCCGCGGTCAGCGACGACGTCGCCGCCGAGAGCAGCGGGTACAGCTTGGTCGGGTTGAGCAGCACACCGTCGCTGCGGATCTTGTTCACCAGCGAGGCCAGGAAGTCCTGCTGGCGGTTCATCCGCTGGGTGTCGCTGCCGTCGCCGATGCTGTACCTGGCGCGCACATAGCCCAGCGCCTGCTCGCCGTAGAGCGTCTGCTTCCCGGCCGGGAGGTTCAAATGCGCCTCCGGGTCGCGGATCGCCTTCGGCACGCACACCTCCACTCCGTCCACCGCGTCGACCATCTTCTTGAAGCCGCTGAAGTCCACGATCAGGTGGTGGTCGATGCGGATACCCGTCATCCGCTCGACGGTACGGATCGTGCAGGCCGCCCCACCGAATTGGAACGCCCAGTTGAACTGGACGTACTTCTCCTGGGTCATGGTTCCGTTCGCCTGTGTGCAACTGGGCACATGGGCCATCAGATCGCGCGGGATGCTGACCGCGGTGGCGCTGCTGCGGTCGGCGGACAGGTGCAGCAGGATCGTGGTGTCCGAGCGCTGGGTGCCGCTGTCCTTGCCGTACTCGGTGTTGCCGTTGCCGCGGTTGTCCGACCCGATGAGCAGGATGTTCTCGGCCGAGGTCGGACCGGGGGTGGGCCGTTCCGCCTGGATGCGCTCCAGCTCGTTGGCGGTCCTGAAGTCGGTCTTGATGTTGCCGTCGAGCTGCTGGTACAGGTACCAGGCGGTCCCGGTGCCCGCGAGCAGCAGGAGGACGGTGGAGAGGCCGAGCACACGCAGCCAGCGACGCCCCTTGCGCGCCGCGGGTGCGGCGGGCGGGGTGTCAGCGCCCTCGGCGCCGTCCCCGGCAGGCGACACGTCCTCCGGTTCCGGCGGCGGGGCGGGCGTGCCTCCTTGCGTGGTCACGTCTGCGCCCATCCCTCGGTGAGTCACTCGGTGCCGGACCCCTCGGGCGGAAAGGCCCGACCGGCACCCGTTCAGACAGCCGATTCCCGTTCATGGTTGCGTGACTTCGCTCTTCCCTTGGTCGGTGATCAACCCAGCATCCCCCAGGACGGCGCGGCGGGCCCGGGGGAGGGGGTCGCTATTGGGCCGTGTGGGTGACGCGCTCGCTCTTCTCCCGTTGTGCCAGCTGGTCGGCGGGCAGCCGGTCGAGGTGCCGGCACAGGACGACCGAGCCGTCCGCGGCCAGCGGTGCCAGCAGGCCGGCGGCCAGCCCGTCCCAGTCGTCGAAGGACCGGCCGGAGAGCAGCCGGGAGCCCTGGCCGAGGCCCAGCCCGGCGGCGCTCTCGCGGGCCCGTCCGACCACCTCGGCGGCTGTCAGTACCGAGCCGTCCGGGAGCTGGAGCGCGGGTGCGTCCGGGCCGACCGGGGCGTAGGGCGCGAAGCGGTCGCCCTGGCTGGGCACCTCGACCGCGTAGTCGGCGAAGCCGGCCGGCGGCTGCAGGAAGCGGCCGCCGAGCGGGCGCGCGCGAGCGCGACCCGCTCGCCGTCGCAGGCCAGGGCGGCATCGAGCGTCTCAGGTCCGCTGACCACCAGGTCGGCGGCGGCCGGATCGCCGCCGGGGACGACGACCACTCCGGTGGAGAAACAGGCGAGCAGCCAGACCGCGGTCTGCCAGTGCGCGGGCAGCAGCAGCGCGAGCCGGTCACCGGGCTGCGCGCCGAGGTCGTCCTGGATCAGGTTGGCGGTCTTCGCCACCCAATTGCCGAACGTGGCCACGGAGAGTTCGACGCGTTCGCCGGTGGCGTCGTCGTAGAAGGTCACCAGCGGGCGGGCGGGCTCCGTCCGGAGGGCGTAATCCAGCAGGCCGGCGGGGGTGTTGGCGGTAGCGGTCACCCGGCTCAGGCTACCCGCCGCCGGGCCGGCGGCCCTCGCCCGGACGGGCGAGGGCGGAGGGTCGTTCCGGCGGACTGTCCGTCAGATCTCGACTGGACATATATGAGGCTTATGTAACGATCTGTCCTATGCGTGCATTCCTAGCCACCACCATCGGCGTCGCGTGCACGGCCGCGCTGGCGCTTCCGTTCGCCGTTCCCACGGGCGCCGCCGCACACAGTGGGCGTTCCGCGCGGCCGGCCCACCCGACGGCCTCCCAACTCCCGGGCAGCACCCGCAACCTTCCGCTGGTGCCGCTCTCCGCCCCCACCGTCACCCATGGAACCGACCGTGCGCCCGGCGCCCCCGCCGAGCAGGGTCTGTCCGCCCGTCAGGTCGCCCCGTTCTCCCTGCTCGGCGTCACGTGGGACAACCCGGCGGCCGATCTCGACGCCGCCGTCCAGGTCCGCACCCGGGCGGCCGGCACCGGCACCTGGTCGGGCTGGCGGGACGTCCAGGCGCACAACGACGACGCCCCCGATCAGGACGGCCGGACCGGCCGCGGCGCCACCGCCCCGCTGTGGGTCGGCGCCTCGGACGGTGTCCAGGTCCGCGTGCGGCCGGCCGCCGGTGGTGACCGCGGCGCCGGTTCCGCCGCCAAGGTGGTGCCACTGCCCGGCGGACTGCGCCTGGAGATGGTCGACCCGGGCGACGACGGCCCGGTCACCCCTGCCACTCCGGCGGTCCCGGCCACCCCGGCCACCGCGCCGAGCGCCCCCGTCACCGATCCGAGCGCACCGGCCACCACTCCGGCCACCACTCCGGCCACCACTCCCGCCACCACCCCGGTCCTGGACGACCGCGGTGTGGAGTCGGCCCCCGGCGCCGCTCCGGTCACCGAGCTCCCCGCGCTCACCAAGGAGGAGACCGCGGCCACGGCGGCCGGCGCGCCCTACGTCGGCGCACGTCCCCGGATCGTCACCCGGGCCGGCTGGGGCGCCGACGAGAAGCTGCGTGAAGCGGGCTTCGTCTACACCAACACGGTGAAGGTGGTCTTCGTCCACCACACCGCCACCGGCAACGACTACACCTGCTCGGGGGCGCCCGCCCTCATCCGCAGCATCTACCGCTACCACGTGGAGAGCAGCGGCTGGCGGGACATCGGCTACAACTTCCTCGTCGACAAGTGCGGAAACATCTACGAGGGCCGCGCGGGCGGCGTCGCCAAGCCGGTCATGGGCGCTCACACCATGGGCTTCAACACCGACAGCGCGGGCGTCGCGGTGCTCGGCACGTTCACCTCCAGCTCGGCCCCCGCCGCGGCCGTGAAGGCGGTGTCCCAGCTCGCCGCCTGGAAGCTCGGTCTGCACGGAGGCAACCCGACCGGCACCACGCACCTCACGTCCGGTGGCGCCAACCTGTACGCGAAGGGCACCAGCGTCAAGCTCAACGTCATCTCCGGGCACCGCGACGGCTTCGCCACCGAGTGCCCGGGCACCAAGCTCTACGGCCAACTCGGCAGCGCCCGTAAGACGGCAGCCGATCTGCAGGGCCGCTGACCCCCCGTCCGCCCCTCCCTTCCGCGGCCCCGGCGACCACTGTGTCCCGGGGCCGCGGAACTCGTGCGCCCCGGGGTCGTGGAGCGCGGGGTTCCGCGTGCCCGGCGGTGCGAGTGGTCAGCTCATCCCTTCATCTGCCTAAGATTGCCGCCCACCGGCCCGCCCACCAGGAAGCAGAGACGAACCCAGGTGACTGAAGCGATCCTCTTGGTCGGCGGCAAGGGCACGAGACTGCGCCCGCTGACGGTGCACACGCCCAAGCCCATGGTCCCGGCGGCCGGTGTGCCGTTCCTGACCCACCAGCTCGCCCGCGCCCGCGCGGCCGGCGTCGAGCACATCGTGCTCGCCACGTCCTACCTCGCCGAGGTCTTCGAACCGCACTTCGGCGACGGCTCCGCGCTCGGCCTGCACCTGGAGTACGTCACCGAGGACGAACCGCTCGGCACCGGCGGTGCCATCCGCAACGTCGCGTCCCGGCTCCGGTCCGCCCCCGGCGAGCCGGTCCTCATCTTCAACGGCGACATCCTCACCGGGCTCGACATCCGCGCCCTCGTCGAGAACCACCGCACCACCGGCGCCGACGTCTCGCTGCACCTGACCAAGGTCGCGGACCCGCGCGCTTTCGGCCTCGTCCCCACCGACCCCTCCGGGCGCGTCACGGCCTTCCTCGAGAAGCCGCAGACCCCCGAGGAGATCGTCACGGACCAGATCAACGCGGGCGCGTACGTGTTCAACCGCTCGGTGATCGACAGCATCCCGGCCGGCCGGCCGGTCTCGGTCGAACGGGAGACGTTCCCCGGCCTGCTGGCGGCCGGCGCGCATCTGCAGGGCATGGTCGACTCCACGTACTGGCTCGACCTCGGCACCCCGCAGGCGTTCGTCCGCGGCTCCGCCGACCTCGTCCTCGGCCGCGCACCGTCGCCGGCCGTCCCCGGCCGCCGGGGCGAGCGGCTCGTCCTGGAGGGCGCGGTCGTCGGTGAGGGCACCAAGCTCACCGGCGGCACCTCCATCGGCGCCGGAGCCCGGATCGGTTGCGACGCCCGCATCGACGGCAGCCTCGTCCTGGACGGCGCGGTCGTCGAGGACGGCGCGGTCATCCGCGACTCCCTCATCGGCACCGGCGCCACCATCGGTGCCCGCACCGTGCTGGACGGCGCGGTCATCGGCGACGGCGCCACCGTCGGCGCGGACAACGAACTGCTGCACGGCGTCCGCGTCTGGTGCTCCGCCCGGATCCCGGCGGCCTCGCTCCGCTTCTCGTCCGACCAGTAGCGGCGGACGGGCCTGTCCGAGGGGGCGGCTACGCTCGGTCGGGTGCGTACGAGTATCCGCAGCTGGACCCCCGAGGGCCGGCCCGACCTCCGCCTGACGCTGGACCCGCTGGGCCGCGGCCCGGGCGATCCGGCGTTCCGGATGACGCCCGACGGCGCCGTCTGGCGGGCGGCCCGCACCCCGCAGGGCCCCGGCACCCTGCGGATCACCGCGGCCGACGGCACCGTAAAGGCGCAGGCCTGGGGCGATGGCGCGGACTGGCTCCTGGAGGCGCTGCCCGCGCTGCTCGGCGCAGGCGACGACCCGACGCCGTTCACCCCGCGCCACCGCGTCGTGCACGAGGCGCACCGGCGGAACCCGGGCCTGCGGCTGACCCGGACCGGCCTCGTCCTCGAATCGCTGATCCCCGCGATCCTGGAACAGAAGGTCACGTCCGACGAGGCGTACCGCGCCTGGCGGCTGCTCCTGCGCCGGCACGGCGAACCGGCCCCCGGCCCGGCCACCGGCGGCCCCGACGGCGGCATGTACGTCATGCCCGCCCCGCGCCAGTGGTCCCTCATCCCGTCCTGGGAATGGCACCGCGCCGGGGTCGACAACAAGCGGTCCTCGACGATCCTGCGCGCGGTCCGGGTGGCCGCCCGGATGGAGGAGGCCGCCGCGATGGACCTGGCGGCGGCCACCGCCCGGCTGACGGTGATCCCGGGCATCGGCCCCTGGACCGCCGCCGAGACGCTGCAGCGCAGCAACGGGGACCCGGACGCACTGACGGTCGGCGACCTGCACCTGCCGAACATCATCGGCTTCGCCCTGACGGGAGCGCACCGCACCGACGACGCCGCGATGTGTGCCCTGCTGGCCCCGTACGAGGGCCAGCGGCACAGGGCGGCGCGGCTGATCCTGCTCAGCGGCCGGGTGCCACCGCGGCGTGCGCCGCGCTATGCCCCGAAGGACATCAGCCGGATCTGAGCGGGCCGCGCCGTCGGTGGGTCGGGGGCCGGGTCCTCCGGGGTGGGGCTTCGAAATCGACTATTTAGGGCCTGGCGGCCCACAAATAGCTCGGCAGCATTTCGAAACCCCACCCCTGCGGACCCGGCCCCCTTCGCTCCACCCACCCCGTGCGGGTGGGCTTCTTGCTGGGGTCCGGCCACCGTGTGGTCAGCGGACCGAGATGAACGCCTCCGCGGTCCGCTCCGGCCGCGCCTTCGGCGCAGCCGACGCGTGGCCGATGGCTACCGCGCCCATCGGGTCCCAGTCGGCCGGCAGTCCGAGGACGTCCCGGACGACATCGCGGCAGAACATCGTCGAGGAGACCCACGCGGAGCCGAGCTGCTCGCCCGCCAGGGCGACCAGCAGGTTCTGGACGGCGGCGCCGACCGCGACGACGAACATCTCGCGTTCCGCGCCCGCCCGCCGCGCGTCCGGGTACGCGTGGGCGCCGTCGGCGACGAGGCACGGCACGATCAGATAGGGCGCGCGCCGCAGTACGTCACCGCGTCGCAGCCGGCGGGTGATGTTCTCCTCGGGGAAGCCGTCGGCCCGGAGGTCCGCCTCCCAGGCGTCCCGCATGGCGTCGAGCAGTCGTGTCCTGGACTCCTCGGACTCCAGGAGGACGAACCGCCAGGGCGTCGTGTGGTGCGGGGCGGGTGCGGTGACGGCCAGGGCGACGGCGCGGCGGACCGCGGAGCCGTCCACCGGCTCCGCGGTGAAGTCCCGGACCGTGCGGCGGGCCGCGACGGCCTCGCGGATGGCCTCCGACGTGCCGAGCCGGAACATGTCCGCGCCGGCGTCCCGTACGAGGGCGCGGGCGCCCGGGCCGTCGTCCGCCGTCACCAGGTGGCCGAGGCCGCGGACGACAGCGACCGGCAGTCCGGCCGCCTTGCCCTTGACGAGGTCCCCGGCGGCGGCGAGTTCGTCCCCGGTGGCGGTCACCGTCATGCTCAGCGCGTTGCCGTGCGAGTCGGTGCCGCCGCGCAGGTCCTCCAGGACGCGCAGCCCGGCGGCGCCGATGGCGACGTCGGTGAGCCCCTCGCGCCACGGCCGTCCGAAGGTGTCGGTGACCACGACCGCGACCTCGACGCCGAGCGCCGCGCGCAGCCCCTCCCGGATCCCGCGGGCGGACGCGTCCGGGTCCTCGGGGAGCAGCAGTACGGTCCCGGGCGCGGTGTTGGAGGCGTCGACGCCGGCCGCGGCCATGACGAAGCCGTGCCGGGTCTCGACGATCCGGGTGGGCCCGCGCCGCGCGACCAGCCGCACCATCTCGGCGTCGATCGCGGCCTCGCGGTCGTCGGCGCGGATGATCCGGCCCTCGGCCTTGCTGACGATCTTCGACGTCACCAGCAGTACGTCGCCGTCGGCGAGCGCCGGATCCGCGGCGGCTATCAGCTTGGCGAGGTCGTCGCCGGGCTGCACCTCGGGAATCCCGGAGACGGCCAGCACCTGGAAGGACTGAGCCGTCACGTGCGGACCTCCTCCGCCAGCGCCAGCGCTTCGCGCGCCATGGCGGTGGTGGCCTCGAGGTCGGTCATCATCAGCGGCACGGCCCGGCAGCGGATGCCCGCCGACTCGATCCCCTCGACCGCCGCCGCGTCCACGGTGTCGACGAGCCAGCCGTCGAGCAGCCCGGACCCGTAGTGGGCGGCGACCGCGGCGGCGGTCGTCTCGACCCCGACGGCCTCCAGGACCTTGTCCGCCATACCGCGCACCGGGGCGTCACCGACGATGGGCGACAGCCCGACGACCGGGACGCCCGCCTCGGCGATGGCCTCGCGGATGCCCGGCACGGCCAGGATGGTGCCGACGCTGACGACGGGGTTGGACGGTGGGAAGACGATCACGTCCGCTTCCGCGATGGCCTCCAGGACACCGGGGGCCGGCTTCGCCTGTTCCGCGCCGACCGGCACCACGGCGTGCGCCTCGACGGAGGCGTGCAGCCGCACCCAGTACTCCTGGAAGTGCACGGCCTTGCGCTCGCCGTCGACATCCACGAGGACATGGGTCTCGACGCGGTCGTCCGACATCGGGATGAGCCGGACGCCCGGCTGCCAGCGCTCGCACAGCGCCTCGGTGACGGCGCTGAGCGGGTATCCCGCTCCGATCATCTGGGTCCGCACGATGTGGGTCGCGAAGTCGCGGTCGCCGAGCCCGAACCACTCCGGTCCCACGCCGTACGCCGCGAGTTCGGCCTTGACGGTGAAGGTCTCGTCGGACCGGCCCCAGCCCTGTTCCTCGTGGATGCCGCCGCCGAGGGTGTACATCACGGTGTCGAGGTCGGGACAGACCTTGAGTCCGAACAGGTGGATGTCGTCACCGGTGTTGCCGATGACGGTGATCTCCGCATCCGGTGCCGCTGCTTTGAGGCCGCGCAGGAAACGGGCCCCCCCGATGCCGCCGGCCAATACCACGATTCGCATGGGGGACAGTCTGTCAGCCCGGTCCGTCAGCCCCGCACGGACTCCTGCGCCGGCTCCTGCGCGGAGGGCGCGGTGCAGGCGGCGTAGGGGGTCATCTCGGTGAGGCCGGGGAAGTAGACGTGCAGGCTGACGGCCGGTTCCAGGGAGTCGTTGACGACCTCGTGGAGGTAGCCGGGCGCGAAGGTGCGCTGGCCGCCCGGCACCAGGGTGCGCCGGACCTCGCCCGAGCCGGCGGACAGCGCGCGCTCGGTCAGCTCGCCCTGCAGGACGGTGAGCACACCGGAGGAGCGGCCGTGGTCGTGCAGCCCGCTGCTCTGCCCGGGTACCCAGCTGAGCAGCCACACCTCGTAGCCGGGGCCGGTCTGCAGCCGGGCGTACCAGCGCGTGGTGGCGTCGTAGCGGACCAGCGGCGCCCACCGGGCGCGGTCGGCCGCGATGGAACGGGCCAGGCCGGCGAACTCGGCGACGGTGCTGGGGTGCTGGGGCACCGGGGGAAGCAGGTGGGGGAGGGCGAGCGGGTCGCCGGCGATCGAGACATCGCTGTACATGTGCGGAGGTTCCTTGCCGGAAGCTGCGGAGGGCGGCGGACGCGACACCGAGCGATCAGAAGCGAGCGCTCAGTGGTCCAGGAATCAGGACTCAGCGGCAACAACAGGAACGGCGACAGCGGACCGGCACAGCGCGGTGGGACTCGCGACGGCGAGTCCGGAAGGGCGCATGGGTCACTGCTGGCATGGGTATAGGAGACCGGTCTCTGGGACGGCTTGTCAACCTCTTGTCCGTTATGTCGGAAATCTTTCACCTGAACCGGTCGAGCGGGGTGGTGAAAGGTTTGTGCGGAGAGATGTGCGGATAGGTGGCGCAGCAACCGCACATGGGAGCGTCGTCCTTCTCGGCGCCGCCGCGACCCCGTGGCCGGATTGTGATCCACAACGCTTCATTCCGCGAGGCGGAACGTGGCCAGGCGCTGCGACGTCTGACGAGGTGCGGCCAGTGGATCACGGTGGATCAACTGGAGCAGGGTTGACAGATGCTGGCGTTTGGGATGATTTCCACACTTTCTGCCAACCCTTGGTTCAGCGGAGTGAATAACGGACCCAATAGCAGATCTCGGCTTGACTGGCCCGTATCGGCACACTTGTAATTTCACTCGTGTCGTTCAGCCGCTACTGGTAACGGCAACATCACGGGGAAGCAAAGACAGACGAGGGGCGCGCATGACCGAGCAGTTCCAGCTTCTGCTGGCCGAGGAGGCTGACGAGGAACTCGGGTGGCAGGAGCGCGCGCTGTGTGCGCAGACCGATCCCGAATCGTTCTTCCCCGAAAAGGGCGGATCCACTCGCGAGGCGAAAAAGGTCTGTCTCGCCTGCGAAGTCCGCTCCGACTGCCTCGACTACGCACTCGCCAACGACGAACGCTTCGGAATCTGGGGCGGACTGTCGGAACGCGAACGACGACGTCTCAAGAAGGGCGTGGTCTGAGACCCGCCCACCGCACAGGGTTCGCACGGCCCGCCTCCCGGTCTCATCCGCCGGGAGGCGGGCCGTTGTTGTGTCCGGTTGCGGTGTCCCGCAGCGGTGTACCGGCAGTTATCCACAGGCGCCGGGAAGGGCCGGGGGCGTGAGCCGTTAGTGTGGGGGCCCGTCCGAGGCGCGCCGTCGACCCCAGTGGTCACAGCGTCCACCGCAGTCCAGCGAACCGGGGCCCGAACCGGATGTCCGTGAACAGCCAAGCGTCGGCCTTTTTCCCGGCCGCCCCAGAGTTGCCGCGCCATGTCGTCACCGCCGTGCTCGTCGCGCACGACGGTGCCCGGTGGCTGCCCAACGCGCTCTCGGGCCTCCTTGCCCAGGACCGTCCGGTCCAGGACGTCATCGCGGCCGACACCGGCAGCGCCGACGAATCCGCCCAGCTCCTCGCCGGCTCCCTCGGTGCCCAGCGGGTGCTCCACCTCGCCCGCCGCACCAGCTTCGGCGCGGCCGTGGACGAGGCGGCCCGCGCCGCCGGCCGGCTCACCGCCGAGCAGCTGCCCTATCTCCAGCGCGCCAGCGGATGGGACCCCGTCAGCCGCAGCTGGAACGACGACGCGTACGACGAGCCCGACCACCCGCACGGCGAGCCGGTCGAATGGCTCTGGCTGCTGCACGACGACTGCGAGCCGGAACCCGGCGCGCTGGCCGCCCTGCTGCGCACCGCCGACTCCTCGCCCTCCGCGGCGGTCATCGGCCCCAAGCTGCTCAGCTGGTACGACGCCCGGCAGCTGCTGGAGGTCGGGGTCAGCATCGCCCGCAGCGGCCGCCGCTGGACCGGGCTGGAACGCCGCGAGCAGGACCAGGGACAGCACGACCAGATCCGTCAGGTCCTGTCCGTGTCCAGCGCCGGCATGCTGGTCCGCCGGGACGTGTGGGACGAGCTCGGCGGCTTCGACCGCCATGTGCCGCTCATGCGTGACGACGTCGACTTCTGCTGGCGCGCCCAGGCCGCCGGCCACACCGTCCTGGTCGCCCCGGACGCCGTGATGCGGCATGCCGAGGCAGCCTCCCGCGAACGCCGCCCGGTGGACTGCGCCGGCCGCTCCGCCGTCAACCCGCACCGTGTCGACAAGGCCGGCGCCGTCTACACGCTGCTGGCCAACACCCGCGGTCCGCTGCTGCCCTACGTGATGCTGCGGATCGTCCTCGGCACCCTGCTGCGCACGCTCGCCTACCTCGTCGGCAAGGTGCCGGTACAGGCCGTCGACGAGATCGTCGGGCTGCTGCGCGTACTGGTGCGCCCCGGCCGGGTGCTCGGCGCGCGCCGCCGCCGCGGCCAGGGCGCCGTCCCGCCGTCCGAACTGCGGCCGCTCTTCCCACCGCCGGGCGCGACCGTGCGGGCCACCGTCGACCAGGTCGTCAGCAACTTCTCCGGACGCACCGAGGCCGCGGCCGCGGCCGCCGGCCGGCACGGCGGCGGCATCGAGTCCGGGCCCGGCGACGAGGACGGCGAGTACATCGAGGTCGAGCAGTTCGCCCGGCTCAAGCGCATCGCCCGCAAACCGGGACCGATGCTCTTCGCCGTACTGCTGCTCGTCTCGCTGGCCGCCTGCCGCTCGCTGCTCGGCTCCGGCTCGCTGCTCGGCGGCGCACTGCTGCCCGCCGCCCCCGGCGCCTCCGACCTCTGGGCCTCGTACAGCGGTGCCTGGCACGCCCTGGGCACCGGCGGCACCCAGCCCGCCCCGCCCTACCTCGCGGTCCTGGCCCTCTTCTCGACCATCCTGTTCGGCAGCACCGGGCTCACCCTGACGGTGCTGCTGGTCGCCTCCGTCCCGCTGGCCGGCGTCACCGCGTACTTCGCGTCCCGGCCGCTGGTCGAGTCCCGCCTGCTGCGCGCCTGGGCCAGCGTCGCCTACGCGTTCCTGCCCGCCGCCACCGGAGCGCTGGCCGGCGGCCGGATCGGCACCGCGGTCCTCGCGATCCTGCTGCCGCTGATGGCCCGCACCGCGATCGCCACCGCCGGACTGCAGCTGACCCACGGCGCCATCGAGCGCGGCGCCCGGCCCAGCTGGCGCGCCACCTGGGCACTCGCCCTGATGCTCACCTTCACGACCGCGTTCACCCCGCTCGTCTGGCCGGTCGCCCTGGTGCTGTGCGCGGGAGTGCTCGCGCTGCGCGTGGTGAGCGGCCAACAGCGGCTGCTCGTTCCGCACCTGCTGCGCTTCGCGGCGCTGATCGTCACCCCGGTCGTCCTCCTCGCGCCCTGGTCGCTGTCGCTGCTCACGCACCCCGGACGCTTCCTGCATGAGGCCGGCCTGCCCTACGGCATCAAGGCCGCCTCCGCCGTCGACCTGCTGATGATCAGCCCCGGCGGGCCGAACGGCTCCGGCGGACTGCTGCTCATCGGCCTCGTCCTGGCCGCGCTCGCCGCCCTGATGCGCTCCGAACGCCGGCTGGCGGTCCTCACCGCCTGGGCGGTCGCGCTGACCGGACTGCTCTTCGCCATCCTGGAGAACGGCGAGGCGTGGGCCGGCCCCGCCACCCTCGTCTACGGCCTCGCGCTGCTGTCGGCCGCCGCGATCGGCGCCGAGGGCGCCAAGGACCGCATCGCCGCCAAGGGCTTCGGCTGGCGGCAGCCCGTCGCAGCGCTGATCGCCCTGGCCGCCGCCGCGGCTCCGCTGCTGGCCGCCTTCACCTGGGTCTCGGACGGCGCCAACGGACCGCTCAAGCGCCATGACCCGGTGCAGGTCCCCGCGTTCGTCGCGGAGGAGAGCAGCAGCAGCGACCAGGCCCGCACCCTGGTGCTCGACGGCAAGCCGACGGGCGTCTCGTACGTCCTGGTCCGTGGCGCCGGCGCGCGGCTGGGCGACGCGGAGCTCGCCGCCGAGGCGGGCCACGACAGCCGCCTGGACGACACTGTCGCCAACCTCGTGGCAGGCTCCGGCGCCGACCAGGCGACCCGCCTCACCGGCTACGCCGTCCGCTACGTCCTCGTACAGCCCGGCGCCCCGCGCGAGATGGGCCGAGTGCTCGACAGCACCCCGGGCCTGACGCGCGTCAGCCAGGCCGACGGCAGCGCCCTGTGGCGCGTCGACACCGCCGTGTCCCGGATGGCCATCGTCAGCAAGGACGCACCGCCGGTGCCCGTCCCGGCCTGGCGGGTCGAGGCGCACGCCAAGATCCCGGCCGGCGGCGCGGGACGCGTCCTGCGCCTCGCCGACGCGGCCTCCGCCGGCTGGCAGGCGACCCTCGACGGCCGGCCGCTCAAGGCCACCAAGGTCGACGAGTGGGCGCAGGGCTTCGAACTGCCCACGGACGGCGGCCGGCTCGACGTCACGTACCAGGACCCGGTCACCCACACCGGCTGGCTGTGGGCGCAGGGCTTCCTCCTGCTCGTGGTGGTCGTCCTGGCGCTGCCCGGCCGCCGCCGGCAGATCGACGACGACCTGCCGGAGCAGGAAGCGGTCGCCGCGGACATGTCCGCCTCCGGGATCCCGGCGCAGGCGTCCGGCGAGGGCCGGCGCGCCCGCCGCCTTCAGGCCGCCGCGGACGCCGAGGCCGCCGCCGTGGCGGGCCCCGACGACGGGAGCGACCCGGACGGGACGGCCCCGGCCGAATCCCCGGCCGCGGCGATCCCGGACCAGTACGACCCGTACGCGGCGCCCGAACCGGTCGACCCGGGCGGCGACCCGTACGCCGCCGTCCCGCAACAGGATCCGTACGGCCGGCAGTGGGACGGCTACCAGTACGCCGCCCCCGCGGACCCCGGCGGCTACGACCAGAACAGCGGCTACGACCAGCAGAACAACGGCTACGGCCAGCAGCAGAACCAGAACGGCGGCTACGACCAGAACAACGGCGGCTACGCCGATCCGTACACCTACGGCCAGCAGCCGCCGCCGGCCTACGACCCGTACCGGCAGGACGACGACGGCAACGGGTACTACACCGACGGCGACCAGCACCGCGACGGGGGCAGCCGGCAGCCCTGAGCACCGTGACCCGGCGGCACCGAAGCACCCGTCCGCCGGGTCCCCCACACCAGGTACGTCACGCACGTCACGCCGGCCGTGACCAGGCCGACCGGCCGGCCCCGGGCAACACCGCGAGGTGAAAGTCAGTGAACCGCAGCATCATCTCCCTGGCGGGAGCGACCGCAGCACTCGCCGCCCTCACCGGCGCGGCCGTGCTCACCGGAGCCGGCGACCCGGCCGCCGCGCCCGTGGGCTCCGCCGCCCGGCAGCCCGTGCAGCGGTCGGCGCTGGTCTGCCCGGCGCCGTCGGCCTCCGAGCTGGCGTCCACCACGTACACCTCGTTCACGCCCAAGGGCGCCCAGACGGGCAAGCAGGGCACCGCCCGGCTGCTGCCCGCCACCGGAGACGCGAGCGCCAAGGCCAAGCCGCTCGCTCCGCTCACGGAGCCGGGTGTGCCCGTCACGGCCAAGGTGGAGAAGGCCGACAGCCCGGCGCTGATCGGCACCGCCGAAGGCGGTCTGGCGCCCGGCTGGAGCGTTCAGCAGACCACCGTGGTCGGCGCGGGTCCCGGCCGTGCCGTGCTCGGCACGTCCTGCGTGGCCCCGGACAGCGAGTTCTGGTTCCCGGCGGCGAGCACCGCCGCCGACCGCCAGGACTTCCTGCACCTGGTGAACCCCGACGCCCTGGACGCCGTCGTCGACGTCGAACTGTTCGGCAAGGACGGCGCGCTGAAGGCCACGACCGGCGACGGGGTCTCCGTCCCGTCGCAGGGCAGCACGTCGATCCTGCTCTCCACCCTCATCACGGAGAAGGTCCCGGACCTGACCGTGCATGTCACCGTCCGCAGCGGCCGGGTCGGCGCGGCCGTCCAGGCCGTGGACGGCAAGGCCGGCGCGGACTGGCTGCCCGCCGCCGCGGATCCGGCCCCGAGCCTGGTCTTCCCCGGCATCCCCGCCGACGCCACGTCCGTACAGCTCGTCGCGTACGCCACCGGCCAGGACGACGCGGACCTGAAAGTGCGGCTCGCCGCCCCGACCGGCTCGATCACCCCGGCCGGACACGAGACGCTGCACGTCAAGAGCGGTATGACGACCACGATCGAGCTCGGGGACGTCACCAAGGGCGAGGCCGGATCCCTGCTGCTGACCGCGAGCGACGCGCACGCGGCCGCGCCGATCGTCGCCGCCCTGCGCGTCACCCGCGGCACCGGTGCCAAGCAGGAGACGGCCTTCCTGCCGGCCACCCCGAAGATCGACGAACGGGCCACCGTCGCCGACAACCGGATCAAGGCGTCGACGCTGTCCCTGGTCGCACCGGACAAGGAGGCCGTCGTGAAGGTCACCACCTCGGCGGCCACCGACGGCGGAGCACCGGTCAGCAAGAACGTCACCATCAAGGCCGGCACCACCCTGGCGATCGAGCCGCCCGCGCCCTCGTCGGGCAAGGGCGCCTTCGCGGTGACCGTCGAGCCGGTCTCCGGCGGACCGGTCTACGCCTCGCGCATGCTGTCGCTGCCGCTCAACGGCATCCCGATGTTCACCATCCAGCCGATGCCGGACGACCGGGGCACGGTCGTGGTCCCGAAGGTCCAGCCGGACCTGACGATCCTCGACGACTGACGATCCCCGGATGCTCGTCGAACGCTGACGCTCAGGGGCTGTCCGGCCGGGCACGTGCCCGGCCGGGCCTATTCCTGCCCGTACTTGGGGTCCACGTTCTCCGGGGAGAGTCCCAGCAGCTCGGCCACCTGCTCGACGACGACCTCGTGCACGAGCATCGCCCGCTCGTCGTGGCTCTTGGCCCGGATCTCCACCGGGCGGCGGTAGACCACGATGCGGTTCGGTGCGTCCTTGCGGCCGCTGATCAGCCGGCCGAGCGGCACACTGCCGTCGGCGGAGTCGTCCGGCGTCGCCGGCTTCCCCTCGTCGGAGACGAGCGGCACCTCCTGCACGGCGAACTCGACGTCGGCCAGCTGCGGCCAGCGCCTCTCCAGCCGGTCGGCGGCGTCCCGTACGAGATCGTCGAAGGCGTCGGCGCGCGTGAGCGCGAGCGGCACCTGCGGGGGCGCGATGGGTCCGCGCATGCCGCGGCCATGGCGGTCGCGACGACGCGGACGGGGGTCTGGAGAGGGAGGTACGGGGCTGTCCATCGCCTTTGAGCCTAGTCCTCCCGGGGCCCCGGTACACCGCGGACGCCAGGTGGCGCGCCATCCGCCGCGGCTCTCACGGGGCGCCGCATGACACGCGGTCCGGGAGTGTCCACCGTGGCGAGGCGGTGCCGAGCCGGGGCCGGGCGGGGAGTGGAGGCGGAGCTGCATCCGGGCCGCGCCTGGGCCGAGCGAGGGCCGGGCCAGGGCCGGATCGCCGGGAGGAAACCTTCCCGCAGGCCTCTCCCCGCAGGTCAGCCCGTGATCACGGTTATCAGGCGTTCCCGGCGAACCGGGACGACACGACAGGGTGAGGTCATGGAGAGTCGTCGCGGCCCGCTCAAGAGTGCGGTAGCGTCCAACGTCGTGAGCCCTGTACGTCGCTGTTCGCGGACCGCTTGCGGCCGACCCGCCGTCGCGACGCTGACGTACGTCTATGCGGACTCGACCGCCGTACTCGGCCCGCTCGCGACCTACGCCGAGCCGCACTGCTACGACCTCTGCCACGAGCACTCCGAGCGCCTCACCGCCCCGCGCGGCTGGGAGGTCGTCCGGCTCGCCGTGGACAGCGGTCCCGTCCTCCCCAGCGGTGACGATCTCGAAGCGCTCGCCAACGCGGTGCGCGAGGCGGCCCGCCCGCCGGAGCGCCCCGCGAACGGCTCCCGGGGCCGGGAGGCGGACCCCAGGGAGGTCGCCCGCAGGGGTCATCTGAGGGTGCTGCGCTCCCCGGAGCCCTGACCGGACCGATCACCCCGCCGGGGTAGGTTGAGCGGGAGTTTTCCGCGCGTCGCCGTCCGGCGCTGTTCAACAGGGGTGTGCTGTGTCCGACTTGTCGCAGATCATCAAGGCCTACGACATTCGCGGCGTGGTCCCGGACCAGTGGGACGAACCGCTCGCCGAGCTCTTCGGCGCCGCCTTCGTCACCGTCACCGCGGCCGACGCGATCGTCGTCGGCCATGACATGCGCCCCTCCTCGCCCGGACTGTCCCGCGCCTTCGCGCGCGGCGCCGCCGCCCGTGGCGCGTCCGTCACCGAGATCGGCCTGTGCTCGACGGACGAGCTGTACTTCGCCAGCGGCCAACTGGACCTGCCCGGCGCGATGTTCACCGCCAGCCACAACCCCGCGCAGTACAACGGCATCAAGATGTGCCACAAGGGCGCGGCCCCCGTGGGCCAGAACACCGGCCTGGCCGACATCCGCGTGCTGGCCGAGCGGTGGAGCGAGCAGGGAGCGCCGGAGCCCGCCGCCACCACGGGAGTGATCACCCAGCGGGACGTGCTCGCCGACTACGCCGGCTATCTGCGGGGCCTGGTCGACCTCGGTGCGATCCGCCGGCTGAAGGTCGTTGTCGACGCGGGCAACGGGATGGGCGGCCACACCGTTCCCACCGTCTTCGCCGGGCTGCCGCTGGAACTCGTGCCGCTCTACTTCGAGCTCGACGGCACGTTCCCCAACCACGAGGCGAACCCGCTCGACCCGAAGAACCTGGTCGACCTGCAGGCGAAGGTCCTGGAGACCGGCGCCGACCTGGGGCTCGCCTTCGACGGTGACGCCGACCGCTGCTTCGCGGTCGACGAGCGCGGCGAGCCGGTGTCGCCCTCGGCGATCACCGCCCTGGTCGCGGCCCGTGAGCTGGCCAAGCACCCCGGCGGCACGATCATCCACAACCTGATCACGTCCTGGTCCGTGCCCGAGGTCGTCGCGGAGCACGGCGGCAAGGCGGTGCGCACCCGCGTCGGCCACTCCTTCATCAAGCAGGAGATGGCCCGCACCGGTGCGATCTTCGGCGGCGAGCACTCCGCGCACTACTACTTCCGCGAGTTCTGGAACGCCGACACCGGCATGCTCGCCGCCCTGCACGTGCTGGCCGCGCTCGGCGCCCAGGACGGGACGCTCTCCGAGCTGGTCGCCGAGTACGACCGCTACCCCGCCTCCGGCGAGATCAACAGCACCGTCGCCGACCAGGCCGGCCGGGTGGCCGCGATCCGCGCCACGTACGAGAGCCGGCCGGGCGTCACCCTCGACGAACTCGACGGCCTCACGGTCACCACGGCCGACTGGTGGTTCAACGTCCGCGCCTCCAACACCGAGCCGCTGCTCCGCCTCAACGTCGAGGCGCGCGACGCGGCCACCGTCGACCGCGTCCGCGACGAAGCCCTCGCCGTCATCCGGGCCTGACGCGGCCCCACACGGCACCGCCCCGGCGTTAGGCTGATCACGCGGTACGCCGCCACCGCGGCACCGGAACGCCGCTGTCGAAACCACCGTCCGAACCACGCCGTCCGAAGGACTCGCCACCATGTCGCTCGTCGAAGCCAGCCTCCTGGAGATCCTCGCCTGCCCGGCGTGCCACGCCCCGCTCCGGGAGGACATCGAAGCGAACGAGCTCGTGTGCACCTCCGACAGCTGCGGCCTCGCCTACCCGGTACGCGACGAGATCCCCGTCCTGCTCATCGACGAGGCCCGCCGCCCCGCCTGAAGGGCCTGACGGCCGACACGGCCTGACCGGGCCCCCGGGACGGGGACCCGTGACCTCCCGGGCAGGACGTGCCCGGGGTGACGGACCAGGACCCGGAGGTCCCGATGCTCGACGAGTCGCTGCTTGACGACCCCGACGCCCTCGCCCGCGCCGACACCCGCGGGCTGCTGCTCGGCGCCGCGGCCGCCGGCGCCCGCGTGCGGACCGCCGCGCGGCTCACGCAGGAGGCGGGCGTCCAGGACCTGCGCCCCGACGGCCGGCCGCGCACCGTGCTGGTCGCCGGCTCCGGCCCGGAAGCCGCGGCCGTGGCCGATGTGCTCGGCGCGCTCGGTGCCGGCAGCTGCCCCGTCATACCGCTGCGGTCGGCCGGACCGACCCCGTACGAACCGCAGTGGACGCTCCCCGGCTGGACCGGCCCGCTCGACCTGGTGCTGCTCACCACCGCGAGCGGCCGGGAGGCCGGCCTCGTCGGCCTCGTCGAGCAGGCCTACCGGCGCGGCTGCACCGTCGCCGCCGTGGCGCCCGCAAGGTCGCCCCTCGCCGAGGCGCTGGAGCAGGCGCGCGGCATGACGATCCCGTTCGCCGGGCCCGCGTCGCCGCTTCCCACCGGACCGTCCGGTGTCCCCGCAGAGGACCCCGGCGCGCTGTGGGCGCTGCTCACCCCGCTGCTCACGCTCGCCGACCGCATCGGGCTGTTCACCGCCCCGCCGACCGCCGTGCAGGCCGTGGCCGACCGGCTCGACGAGGTCGCTGCCCGCTGCGGACCGGCCATCGCGACGTACGCCAACCCCGCCAAGACGCTGGCCACCGAACTGGCCGACGCCCTGCCGCTGCTGTGGAGCACCGGACCGAACGCCGCCCCGGCCGCCCGCCGGTTCGCCGCCGTCCTCGCCACCAGGACCGGCCGCCCGGCGCTCGCCGCCGAACTGCCCGAGGCGCTCGCGGCCCACGGCGCGCTGCTCGCCGGAACCCTCTCGCCCGGGGCGGACCCCGACGACTTCTTCCGCGACCGCGTCGAGGACCACCAGGCCCTGCGGCTGCGCGTCGTCCTGCTGCGGGAGGCCGCCGGACAGCAGGCCGCGTCCGCGCCCGCCGCCCGTGAGCTGGCCTACGCCCACGACACCCCGCTGAGCGAGATCGCCGCGGGCGACGGCGGGGTCCTGGAGACCACCGCCGAGCTGCTCGCCCTGACAGATTTCGCCTCGGTTTACCTCGCCGTCGCCTCTGCCGAGAGATCATGACGCCATGGACCGTCTGACCAACACCGTGCGTCCCTACGCCTGGGGCTCCACCACCGCCATCCCCGAACTGCTCGGCACCGCCCCCACCGGCGAGCCGCAGGCCGAACTGTGGATGGGCGCGCATCCGGGAGCACCTTCCCGGATCGACCGGGGCGCGGGACCGGTCCCCCAGCACGAGGCGTTCGACGCGGATCCGCGCGCCGAGCGCGGCGAGCCGGCCGTGTTGCGCTTCGGCCCCCGGCTGCCGTTCCTGTTCAAGATCCTCGCGGCCGGCGCACCCCTGTCGCTCCAGGTCCATCCCGACCTGGCCCAGGCGCGGGCGGGCTTCGCGGACGAGGAGGCGCGCGGCATCCCCGTCGACGCCCCGCACCGCAACTACAAGGACGCGAACCACAAGCCCGAGGCCATCGTCGCGCTCACCCCCTTCGACGGGCTGTGCGGTTTCCGGCACCCCGCCGAGGCCGCCGAACTCCTCGAAGCCCTCGGCGTGGACTCGCTCAAGCCGTACGCGGACATCCTGCGCGCCCGGCCCGAGACCGACGCGCTGCGCGAGGTCCTCGCCGCCGTACTGACCGCCGACCGCGACGCGATGGCCGAAACGGTGGACGAGGCCGCCCAGGCCGCAGCCCGGCTCGCCGAACAGGACGGCCCGCACGCGGCCGACTTCGCCGCCTACGCCACCACGGCCCACAGCTTCCCCGGCGACCCGGGCGTCATCGCGGCCATGCTCCTCAACCACGTGACGCTGCAGCCCGGCGAAGCCCTCTACCTCGGCGCCGGCGTCCCGCACGCCTACCTCGACGGCCTCGGTGTCGAGATCATGGCCAACTCCGACAACGTGCTGCGCTGCGGTCTGACCCCCAAGCACGTGGACGTGCCGGAGCTGCTCCGCGTCGTCCGCTTCGAGGCCACCGACCCGGGCGTCCTGCGCCCCGAGGTCTCCTCGAACGGCGAAGAGGTCTACGAGACGCCCATCGACGAGTTCCGGCTCTCGCGCTACGTCCTAGCCCCCGGCGGCGAGGCCCGCACCCCCGACGCCCGCACCCCGCAGATCCTGCTCTGCACCGACGGGGCGGCGCTGCTGCGCTCCCCGCACGGCGAGCTGACGCTGGAGCGCGGCGAGTCCGCCTTCGTCCCGGCGGGCGAACGGGTGGAACTGACGTGCCCGGGCAGCATCGCCGGCGGCATCGGGGGCACCGGCGGAAGCGGCGCCGGAAGCACGGCCGGGAGCACGACCGGAAGCACCACCGGAGGGACCGTCTTCCGCGCCACAGTGGTGGCCTGACGCGCCGTCCGCAGGGCAGCCTGCAAGAATGACCGGCCAGTGGCCGGGGGCCGGACCGAAGGACCGAAGGGACGAACCAACATCTATGAGCGCGTCAGGCGGAACCAAGGCGATCGTCGCCGCATTGAGCGCCAACCTCGCCATCGCCGTGGCGAAGTTCGTGGCATTCGCGTTCAGCGGATCGTCGTCCATGCTCGCCGAAGGCGTGCACTCCCTCGCCGACTCGGGCAACCAGGCGCTGCTCCTCGTCGGGGGCAAGAAGGCCAAGCGCGAGGCGAGCGAGGAGCACCCGTTCGGCTACGGCCGCGAGCGCTACATCTACGCCTTCCTGGTGTCGATCGTGCTGTTCAGCGTCGGTGGCATGTTCGCGCTCTACGAGGGCTACGAGAAGATCAAGCATCCGCACGAGATCGAGCACTGGTACTGGCCGATCGGCGTCCTGGTCTTCGCGATCATCGCGGAGAGCTTCTCCTTCCGCACCGCGATCATCGAGTCCAACCAGACCCGCGGCGCGCTCTCCTGGACCGACTTCATCCGCCGCGCCAAGGCCCCGGAACTGCCCGTCGTCCTGCTGGAGGACTTCGGCGCGCTCGTCGGGCTCGTCCTCGCCCTGTGCGGTGTCGGCATCGCGCTGGCCACCGGTGACGGCGTCTGGGACGGCATCGGCACCCTCTGCATCGGCATCCTGCTCATCGTGATCGCCCTCGTACTCGCCGCCGAGACCAAGTCGCTGCTCCTCGGCGAGGGTGCGGGCGCCGAATCGGTAGCCATGATCCGCGAGGCCATCGTCGACGGGAACACCGTCACCGGCGTCATCCACATGCGCACCCTCCACCTCGGCCCGGAGGAACTGCTGGTCGCCGCGAAGATCGCCGTCCAGCACGACGACACCGCCGCCGAGGTCGCCCGCGCGATCGACGCCGCCGAGGTCCGGATCCGCGAGGCCGTGCCGATCGCCCGCGTCATCTACCTCGAACCCGACATCTACAGCGAGGCCGCCGCGGCGGCCGGTCCCGACCCGACCCAGACACCGGGCGGCGACCCGCACCCCCACTGAGGGCGCGAAGAACGGAGGAGGGGCCCCGCACCGACGGGTGCGGGGCCCCTCCTATGTGCTGACGGTGCCGCTGTCAGGACTACTCGATCTCGGCCAGCACCTGGAGAATGGCGTCCCGGTCCTGGGCCTTCTGCAGCCGGTCCCGGAAGCCGCTGTCCATCAGCTTGCGCGACAGCTGCGCCAGGATCCGCAGATGCTCGTCACCGGCCGCCGCCTCCGGCACGGAGATCATGAAGACCAGCTTGGCCTTCGTCCCGTCCAGCGAACCCCAGTCGATGCCGTCGGCCGACCGCGCGAAGCCCACCAGCGGGGACGTCACCGCATCCGTCTTGGCGTGCGGGATGGCGATCTCCTCGCCGAGGCCGGTCGTACCCTGCGCCTCCCGCGCCAGCGCCACGGCCACCAGGGCGTCGACATCCGCGACCTTCCCGGTGGTCGCCAGCATCTCCGCCATCTCCCGGATCGCGGACTCCTTGTCGGAGGCGTCGAGCTGCTCCTTGACGGTCTGCCCGGTGAGATAGCCGGAGAGGACTTCCGTGACCTCGGGGGTGGGTGCCTGGCGCTCGGGTGCCGCGGCAACGACTGTCGGGGCACCGACTGCCGGGGCACCGACGGCGCCGATGCCGGCCGGCGCCGGTTCGAGCGCCTGCTGCGGCAGCAGGGACTTCGCCGCGCCGCCGGCCCGCCGCTCCTTGATGTCGATCAGCGCGTTGGTCGTGAACGCCGTGACCACGGTGCCGATCGCGATGGCCAGGAAGAACACCGGCACCCCGCCGATCGCTCCGAGGACCGCCACGATGGGACCGCCGTGCGGCACCGAGTCCTTCACCGACGCCATGCCCGCGATGGCACCGGCCACCGCGCCACCGAGCATGTTCGCGGGGATGACCTGCGCGGGCCGTGCCGCGGCGAACGGGATCGCGCCCTCCGAGATACCGAAGCAGCCCATGAACAGGGCCGCCATCCCGGTCTCGCGCTCCTGCTCGGAGTAGAGCTTGCGACGCAGCAGGGTCGCCAGACCCTGGCCCAGCGGCATGACGGGAATCGCGGCCGCGCACATGCCCATGACCGTCAGATTGCCCGAACCGATCAGGCCGGCGCCGAAGAGGAACGCGGTCTTGTTGACCGGACCGCCCATGTCGAAGGCGATCATCAGGCCGAGGATCGCGCCGAGCAGGATGGCGCTCGATCCGGTCATTCCGCTCAGGAAGTTGGTGAGGTGCTCGAAGACCCACGAGATCGGCTTCCCGATGACGTAGATGAAGAACAGCCCGAGCGAGGTCGTCGCGACGATGGGGATCACGATGATCGGCATGATGGGCTGGACGAACTTCGGGACCTGGACCTTCTTGATCCACAGCACCAGGTAGCCGGCCAGGAAGCCGGTGACGATGGCACCGATGAAGCCCGCACCGGCCTTGGAGTCGTACAGCGCTCCGGTGTTGGCGATCCAGCCGCCGATCATGCCCGGGACGAGCGCGGGCCGGTCACCGATCGCGTAGGCGATGTACCCGGACAGGATCGGGACCATCAACGTGAAGCCGATGACGCCGATGTCGTTGACGTGCTTCCAGAAGGTGCCGTCCGGGATGACCAGGCCGCCCTCGGGGTTGGTGTGCCCGCCCAGCGCCAGCGAGATGGCGATCAGCAGCCCGCCGACCACCACGAACGGGATCATGTACGAGACGCCGTTCATCAGCGCCTTGTAGCCGACGCTGCGCTGCTTGCCCCCGCCGCCGCCCCCGCTTCCACCACTGGCGCCGCCGAGCGAGTCGCCGCCGCGGCCGCCCCCGCCGTGCACCGGGGCGCTGCGGACCTGCTCGATCAGCCGCTCCGGGTGGCTGATGCCCTCGGAGACCCCGACGGAGAGCACCCTCTTGCCGGCGAACCGGCTGAGATCGACGTCCTTGTCGGCCGCGATGATGATCCCGTCGGCAGCCATGACATCGTTGTCAGACAAGACGTTCTCAGCGCCGATGGACCCTTGCGTCTCCACTTTCATGTCGATGCCGAGCGCCTCGGCGGCCTGGGCCAGCTTCTCCGCGGCCATGTACGTGTGAGCGATGCCGGTGGGGCATGCGGTCACCGCGAGCAGCTTCAGCCGCTGTGTCGTGGTCCCCGCTGCATCGCGGGGGTCGGCCGGACTGGTCACGTGATCGTCTCCTTGAGCCATTCGGGCGCAAACGGGCGCGAGTCCGCAAGAGTGTTGCTGCCCTGATCGAATCGTGCAACATTCCGGAACCGGGGCGGACGTGACATTGGTCCCTTATGTCCCCGCCGGTCGGCCTGTCCTTCCCGCGCTCTTCTTGCCCCGGCCCACTGGCCGAAACCGGTACGAGGTGGGGAGCGCGGGGCCGTCCGGTGTAGGTTCGTCTGTAGCCAGACGTCGCTGCTGATGGCGGTCGGGCGGCACCGCGGAAGTGGTTGCCGTCCGAGGGAGAGAGGGCCTCCGACGGAATGCGCTGCTGCAAGGGGACGGGTGTGTCCGCTCGAGGGCGCTGTCTCGTCAGCCTGCGGCTGCGTCAATTCCCCGTCCACCTCGAAGCATTCAGCGAGGAGCAGCCCGTATGACCACCACCGCAACTGACTTCAAGGTCGCCGACATCTCCCAGGCCGCTTACGGCCGCAAGGAGATCACGCTGGCCGAGCACGAGATGCCCGGCCTGATGTCGATCCGTGCCGAGTACGCCGAGGCGCAGCCGCTGGCCGGCGCCCGCATCACCGGCTCGCTGCACATGACGATCCAGACCGCCGTCCTCATCGAGACGCTGGTCGCGCTGGGTGCCGAGGTCCGCTGGGCGTCGTGCAACATCTTCTCCACCCAGGACCACGCGGCCGCCGCCATCGCGGTCGGCCCGAACGGCACCCCCGAGAACCCGCAGGGTGTGCCGGTCTTCGCCTGGAAGGGCGAGAGCCTGGAGGAGTACTGGTGGTGCACGGAGCAGGCGCTGACCTGGCCGAACACCCCCACCGGCGGCCCGAACATGATCCTGGACGACGGCGGCGACGCCACGCTCCTGGTGCACAAGGGTGTCGAGTTCGAGAAGGCCGGCGCGGCTCCGGACCCGTCCACCGCGGACAGCGAGGAGTACGGCTACATCCTCCGCGTGCTGAACCGCACCCTCTCCGAGAGCCCCCAGAAGTGGACCCAGCTGGCGTCGGAGATCCGCGGCGTCACGGAGGAGACCACCACCGGTGTTCACCGCCTGTACGAGATGATGCAGGAAGGCTCGCTGCTCTTCCCGGCCATCAACGTCAATGACGCGGTCACCAAGTCGAAGTTCGACAACAAGTACGGCTGCCGCCACTCCCTGATCGACGGCATCAACCGCGCCACCGACGTCCTCATCGGCGGCAAGGTCGCCGTCGTCCTCGGCTACGGCGACGTCGGCAAGGGCTGTGCGGAGTCGCTGCGCGGCCAGGGCGCCCGGGTCGTCATCACCGAGATCGACCCGATCTGCGCCCTGCAGGCGGCGATGGACGGCTACCAGGTCGCCACCCTCGACGACGTCGTCGAGACCGCCGACATCTTCATCACCACGACCGGCAACAAGGACATCATCATGGCCGCCGACATGGCCAAGATGAAGCACCAGGCCATCGTGGGCAACATCGGCCACTTCGACAACGAGATCGACATGGCCGGCCTGGCCAAGATCCCGGGCATCGTCCGGGATGAGGTCAAGCCGCAGGTCCACACCTGGAAGTTCACCGACGGCAAGGTCCTGATCGTGCTGTCCGAGGGCCGTCTGCTGAACCTCGGCAACGCCACCGGTCACCCCTCGTTCGTGATGTCCAACTCCTTCGCGGACCAGACCCTGGCCCAGATCGAGCTGTTCACCAAGCAGAGCGAGTACCCCACCGGCGTCTACGTGCTCCCCAAGCACCTGGACGAGAAGGTCGCCCGTCTGCACCTGGACGCCCTCGGCGTCCGGCTGACCACGCTCCGCCCGGAGCAGGCCGCCTACATCGGCGTCCCGGTCGAGGGCCCGTACAAGGCGGACCACTACCGCTACTGATCCACTGATCCACCCGGTACGGGATCACCGCGGCTGATCGCGGCGATCCATGTCCACTGCGGTTGATCCACAGCTGTGGATCCACTGCGGTTGATCCACAGTGGTTGATCGACACCTGTAGATCCACTGAGCGTCACGAGCGTCGCCCCCGCCGTTTTCCGCGGCGGGGGCGACGCCGTTTAAGGTCCCCACCATGCCCCGAGGCCGATACTCGTTCCACGACACGCATGACCACACCCCCCTGGGTGCCGAACACTTCCACTGCGCCACCGGCCCCTCCGGCTGGCGCTACGTCTCCCAGCTCACCGCCCCCTCGGGTGATCACTCCGGCTCCGTCGACCTCACCATCGACGATCTCGGCCGCCCCATCCGCCTCGAAATGAACGCGTCCAGCTGGCAGGTCCGCGGCGCGGCCATCGACGGCGTCACCTGGGTCCGTACCGACCCCGCGGGCGAGCAGGCACAGGAGGGCAACGTCCCCGCCCATGCCTTCACCGGGGCCTCGCCCGCGTTTCTGATCGCCACCGCACGACTGCTGCGCCTCGAACCGGGCACCCCGGCCACCCGCGTACGCCTCGTCTCCTTCGCACCCCCCGTGCTCGCACCCCGCACCCTCGACCAGTCGTGGGCCCTGATCGACAGGACAACACACGACACCGACAGCGGCCCGCTGCCTGTGGACGAGTACCAGGTGACCGAGCTCGACACCGGCGAGCAGCGGCAGATCCACATCGCGGGCGACGTCGTCCTCTCCGCCCCGGGGATCGAACTCGAAGAGCTCGAATCACCACCGTCGGCGTTCGCCTGACACCGCCGCCCATCCCCAGGGGTGCGCGCGGCCCGGTCCTGCCCGGTCCTGCCCAGGTCCGGCCTACGCCGGGGGAGCGAACCCGGTACGCGGCGGCTCCGGTGCGGCGGGCTTCGACAGCATCGCCGGCGCGGGCTGGACGGGTTGGACCGGCCGAAAAGCCTGGACCGGCTGAACCGGTGGCATGACCGGTGACGGCATGACGGGCGACGGCATGACGGGTGGCTGTGCGCCCCCGAAGGGACCGGCCGGAGGCCCGCCCGCGCCGAACATCCGCCGGGCGTCCCGCGACTGCCGTTCCGCCACCACCGCGGCCAGGAACGCCGCCGGCGGAGTCCCCTGGGGCATCCGCGCGCCCGTGCACGCGGCGACATCCGTCGCCAGCCGCTCCGCCATCGACCAGCCGACCTGCGGATCAAGCTGCCACATCCGTGAGAGGTACTGCCGTACAGCCAGCCACAGCCCCTCCGGCACACCCGAGAGGTCCACCCCGGCGAGCTGCGCCGCGAGCCACGGCGGTGCGGGCGGCATCAGCTGCGAGTGCTGCACCGGGACGCGCTCGCGGACGACCAGGGTCCCGCCGAAGACGTCCCCCAGCCGCCGCCCGCGCACCGACACCAGGGACGCGATGCACGCGATGACGCCCAGCGACAGCTGGATCTCGACGACACCCACGGCCCCGCGCACCAGCGCGTGCCGGAAGCGGATCGGACCGCCGTCGTCCCGCACCACCCGCAGCCCGCAGGCCAGCTTGCCCAGCGACCGCCCACGGGTGAGGGTCTCGACGGCTATCGGTATGCCGACCAGGATGAGCAGCATCGCGCCGATCGACACCGCGGCCACCGCCGCGTCGTCGAGCGACGAGGTCGCGGCGGCGAGCAGGAACATGAGCCCGACGAAGCCCGTCCAGTAGACGACGAGGTCGATCGTCGTCGCGAGCGCCCGGCTCGGCAGCTTGGCCGGGTCCATCCCCAGCGCCACCGCCTCGCCCGTCACCAGTCCACTCACGCGCGAACCCCTCCTCCACCCCGTCCGAACCCTTGCCCGAACAGTCTGCCCGGTCTGCCAAGCTTGGGCTTCCCACTGTCCGGCCCTCTTCCGCCAGGAGCAGCAGCCCATGGACCTCGATGTCTTCGCCGCCGCCCACCGGCATGAGTGGGACCGGCTCGAAGAGCTGTTGGGACGCGGTCGCCGGCTCACCGGCGACGAGGCCGACGAACTGGTCGGCCTCTACCAGCGCACGGCGACCCATCTGTCCCTCGTCCAGTCCAGCGCCCCGGACCCGGCGCTGATCGGCCGGCTGACCACCCTGGTGGCCCGTGCGCGCAGCGCGGTCGCGGGCGCCCGCACGGCGAGCTGGCGCGATGTCGCCCGCTTCTTCACCAGCGCCTTCCCGGCAGCCGTCTACCGGTCACGGCACTGGTGGGTGCCGACGGCGCTGCTGTCGACAGCGGTCGCGGCGGCCGTCGGCTGGTGGATCGCCTCCCACCCGGAGGTGCAGTCGGCCATCGGCGCCCCGGAAGCCCTGCGCTCGATGACCCGGCCCGGCGGTCAGTACGAGACGTACTACTCCAGCCATCCCGCGGCGTCCTTCGCCGCCCAGGTCTGGACGAACAACGCCCAGGCCGCGGCGATGTGCCTGGTCTTCGGGGTGTTCCTCGGGCTGCCGGTCCTCTGGGTGCTGTGGCAGAACGTGCTCAACCTCGGCATCGGGATCGGCCTCATGGGTTCCGCGGGCCGTCTCGACACCTTCCTGGGGCTGATCCTCCCGCACGGCCTCCTGGAGCTCACCGCCGTGTTCATCGCCGCCGGCACCGGACTGCGGCTGGGGTGGACGGTGATCGACCCGGGTCCCCGCTCGCGCAGAACGGCGCTGGCCGAAGAGGGGCGTGCTGCCATCGGCATGGCCATCGGACTGGCCGTCGTCCTTTTCGTCTCCGGCGCCATCGAAGGCTTCGTCACCCCGTCCGGCCTTCCGACCTGGGCCCGCATCACCATCGGCATCGTCGCTGAACTGCTGTTCCTGGCCTACATCTACGGCGTCGGCCGGCGTGCGGCCCTCGGCGGTGAGACCGGCGACGTGGAGGCCGCGGACCGCAGCGCCACCCTCCCGACGGCCGCCTGAGCACCCCGGTCACCCGGATGTGCACTCGGCGTCCCCGACCTGTTAGTCTCCTCTTCGCCCCAGAAACCCGTTGACACGGGTGACCAGGGTAGGTAGATTCGAACGGTTGTCACGAACTAGACATGTTCGAGGCGGCTCGATAGAGTCTCCTTGCTTCTTCGTTCCTCGCGACGAAGACATCGCACATCCAATCCGAGTGAATTCTCCGAATGGATCCGCGTGTCCTCGAAACGAGAGCGGAAAATCCGATGGAAAGCTTCTGCTAAAGTCGGGTGCAGCGGGAAAGCCAAAAGGCAGAAACGCTAAAGCAACACAATGCAGGATCTGCAGTACTCCCGCTGACCGGGAATCGGGCGTGAAAGCGTCTGATAGAGTCGGAAACACGAAGGGAAGCCCGGAGGGCGCCGGTGACGGCACCAAAGGAAGCGTCCGTTCCTTGAGAACTCAACAGCGTGCCAAAAGTCAACGCCAGACTTAAAACACCCCGGGCGGAACCCATTCGGGTTTCGTTTGGTGGTTCCTTTGAAAAAGTCCTTCTGCCCTCCGGTCCTTGGGGACGGGAACTGGTGGGAGGCAATCACACAGCGAGGACGCTGTGCACCACGGGCCTTATTCCGGCCGGTGGTGCCGCTCTTGCGTGGAGACATTCACGGAGAGTTTGATCCTGGCTCAGGACGAACGCTGGCGGCGTGCTTAACACATGCAA